>JASLHL010000214.1 GCA_030152225.1 Flavobacterium sp.
GCGAGAATATACAACAGCTTATATACGAATCTATTATGAAGTAATAGGAGTGGGGGTTGGTGTTAAATTATTTCAATTATATAAAATCAAACTGTAAAGTTTATATTGAGTATAAATAATTCGAAGTATCTTTAAGCACCAAATAATTCACATATGAAAATCGCAATCGTATGCTACCCAACTTTTGGAGGAAGTGGAGTTGTAGCTACAGAGCTAGGTTTGGAACTAGCAAAAAGAGATCATGAAGTACATTTTATCACCTATAGTCAACCCGTTCGTTTAGCTTTATTAAATCCTAAGATTTATTATCACGAAGTAAATGTACCCGAATATCCATTATTTCACTATCAGCCGTATGAATTGGCTTTGTCAAGTAAGCTAGTCGATATCGTTAAGCTATTCAATATTGACGTTTTACACGTACATTATGCCATCCCACATGCATATGCTGGCTATATGGCCAAACAGATGCTGAAAGAAGAGGGAATTGATTTACCGATGATCACAACCTTACATGGAACGGATATTACCTTAGTAGGTAATCATCCCAATTATAAAACAGCAGTTACGTTTAGCATAAACCATTCCGATTTTGTTACTTCTGTATCTGAATCGCTAAAGCAATCAACGTATGAGCTGTTTCAGAGTAAAAAGGAGATTTGTGTAATTCCGAACTTTATTGAAGTAAAAGAGGTAGACTGTTCCGAAACGCCGTGTAAACGAAGTGCTATGGCTGAAAAAGGGGAGTTTATTATTACGCATATCAGTAATTTTAGAAAGGTGAAGCGCATTGGCGATGTGGTAAAAATATTCTATGGCATACAAAAAGCCGTACCTGCAAAATTGATGCTCGTAGGTGATGGACCAGAGAAAGAAAAGGCAGAGCGCTTGGCGATGGAATTGGGAATCTACGATAAAATTATCTTCTTTGGAAATAGCAATGAAGTCAATCAAATTTTAGGATACTCCGATTTATTCCTATTGCCTTCTGAAACTGAGAGTTTTGGCTTAGCAGCTTTAGAAGCAATGGCAGTTGGCGTACCAGTTATTTCAAGTAATACAGGAGGTTTGCCTGAAGTGAATGACCACGGTGTTTCAGGTTACCTAAGTGATGTAAAAGATGTCGATGACATGGTTAAAAATGCCTTAGCCATCTTACAAGATGAAGATACACTTTGTCGCTTCAAAGAAGGCGCTCGTAAAACAGCTAAACGCTTTCAAATTAGTGAAATATTGCCAATCTATGAAGAATTGTACGAAAAAGCAGTGGCGTTAAAAAAGAAATAGAAATTAAATTTTAAAGTATAAAAACGCATATAAAAGCCCCAATAAGGATTCGACTTATTGGGGCTTTTAGGTTGTGAATTAACTGGGCTATTTTGTAAGGAAAAACGCTAGTGTAGTAAACATATTTGATCGTTAAAATACCCATCAAAAAATATTAATACCCTTTGTTTTGGTCAATTTTACTAGTATTGATCTCATCAAGTGGAATAGGAAAAGCTAATTTTGCTGATCCATAAGGTATTCCATCTCGAAGTTGTGGTGTGCTGGCTAGGTTTTCTTTGTTGCGCATTTGATCTTCGAATCGAAAACCTTCAAAAACAAATTCTTTACGTCTTTCAGTTAAGACATCAGCCAAAGTAAGTGTATTGTATTTCTTTGCTGGATTTCCTTGATAACGCTCAGCCGTAATTTTGTTCAAAAGCACTAAGGCTGTACTTTCTTCTGTTTGAGAACGGACAGCTGCTTCAATAAAATTGAAAACTAGCTCTTCATAGCGCATGATTCTGATGTTAGCACTATTCACAGTATACTTACCAAAATTGCGATAATGCTCAACATTATAGCGAATGGCTGGATCAACAGGATCTTTTCCTTCCAGCTCTCTAGCTGTTAGTTTGATATACTTGTTGGGACCTGTTTTTTTGTAATTGCCCTTGGCATTTTGAGTTAAGTTGTTATACCCTTGCATGGCTGAAGAGGAACGAATATCCGTTTGATCTTCAAACAAATCTTGTAAATTATTTCCGAGTCCCACGATATCGCCATAGCCTTGGTAAGAATAAATGCTGTGTAGTGAATTATTCTCTGGATTCTTGACCTTGTCTTGTGCCAATTCAAAAACCGAATTACTTTGCGGATCTTCCGCTCTAAACGAAGAAACATAAGCACTTCTCGGTATAATTTCCCCGCCTAAAGCCATAGCAGCCTTTGCACTTTCTAAGGCAATTGTGTAATCACGAGTATCAAAAGCACCAAAGAATAAGGCAACTCTTGACTTTATACCATATATGGATTGGGCGGTAAACCGTTTTTTATTTGGAGCATCCTTATCTGCTGCTTGTAAGGCCGTATCTAAGTCGTTATAAATGTGATCTCTTACTTCTCTGACAGTTAGACGTTTGTAATTTTTGCTATCTAATTCGCCAAAACGCGTGATATAAGGAATACCTAACCCTGCTAATCCGCTGTTGTCTACATAGTGTTGACCATAGAGGCGCAACAAGTCGAAATGCGCTAAGGCGCGAATGGCGTAGGCTTCGGCTTTGCCCTGTTGTATGGACTTTTGATCCCCAGTTTTAATAGTCGATCCTATTGCTAAATTAGCAGAACTAATTACCTCGTAAATTTTCCTCCATGTATCCCGAGGATTGGGAAGTGTAGGGGTTAAATTAAAGGAGGTGACATGTTGAAAGCGGTTTGAAAATCCAGCTGCTGCATAGGCATTATCGCCTCGAGCTTCACTGTATATAATAATATCGCGCCCGTAGTAAGTCGCATGTGTCATCCTGTAATAGGCACCCGATACTGTTGCACGTAAATCCGTCAGTGTTTCAATGGGTTTTGCTTCAATATCGCGCCCTCCTTCCAAGGTGGCATCTAAGCGATCATCCGAACAGCTAATTAGTCCCCAGAATAGGAAAACTATAGATAAAATAGCGGGTGTGTTTTTTTTACTCATTTTTTAAAACTTAACATTAACTGAAAAAACAATTGATTTTATAGGTGGCGTAGTAAGGGTGATAAATCCTGTTGCACTAACTTCCGGATCGTAGGTTAGTCCTTTGTCCTTTACCCAAGTCCACAAGTTGGTGCCAATGAGTGCTAAGGTAACGTCATCAAGACCTAGTCTCTTGGTCGCTTTGGAATTAAAAGTATATCCTAAGGTGATATTTCGCAATCGGATGTAATCACCATCATATAAGAATCGGGTGGAAGGGCTGGTAAAATTTCTATTACCTCCTGTTGCTGTATATTCGATAAGAGGAACATTCGTAATATCGCCTGGTTTTTGCCATCGATCTAATACTTCCGCAGTAGAATTGGTAGAAATTATCGTACCTGTAGTTTTTAGTGTTCTAGCAACCTGCTGATCGTATATTTTATGTCCACCCGTAAAAGTAAATAAACCGTCTAAATAGAAACCTTTGTAGTCGAGGTGTATGGTCGCTCCAGCAGTCAATTTAGGCAGCGCACTTGCTCCTTGAAATCTTGATTCAGCCTTAGCGTAATCTGATGTTTTTTGATTATTTGCGTCATACCATAAAGGTTGTCCTGTTTGAGTATCAACACCTGCCCAAGTTGGCATATACCATTCGGATGCAGTATGCCCTTTAACATCGGCAGTATACGTTTTATACTCTGCTATTTCTACCCCATCAAGTATGGGCATAGCCGTGATTCTATTGCGTACGGTACCTAGGTTAATGCCTAATGCTAAGTTTAAGTCTTTAGATCGAATGATTGCCGCATTTAATTCAAATTCGAAACCACGATTGTTCAGGGCTCCCATATTCATCAGTTGTGACTCAAATCCAGTCATTTTAGACAGTGTTTTTTGGTACAATAAATTAGATGTTTTACTGTCAAAATACGTTACCCCTAACAATAGACGATCCCGAAAGAGACCCAACAAAAAACCGAAATCTAACTTTTGTTGTTTTTCCCAACTAAGAGGCCCGCCAATTTGAGTGGGAATTAAAGCCGCTTCACCATCATAAGAAGCAATATTGGCACGACGCACATATTGATTTGGACCAATTTGTGAGTTGCCATTGGTTCCATAGGAGCCTCTGAAACGAATTGTTGATAGGGTTTGTTGATGAGCCATCCAATCTTCTAGGTGCATGTTCCAAGCTCCACCAACTGAATAAAAATAACCAATGCGATTGGTGAATTTAGATGATCCTTCACGTCTACCACTTACGTCTACTAAAAATCTGTTTTGATAGTTGTAATTAATCATTCCTACATACCCCAAGTTCGAATCATCCAAAAATTCGTATGTCGTATCCTTATTCGCTGCCGCTGCTTCTAAGGTTTCAAATCCTGCTAATATAATTTGCCCTGTGCTGACTAAAAAACGACGTTTAGATTTTTGATATTCTAGGACTACTTTTGTACTAAATTGATGGTTATCGCCTACGTAAAATTTATAATCTAATCCATTTTGAACCACATAGTTGAAGTTTGTTCTAACTGCTTTAGCTGCAGTTCCTCCATAATTCTTACCATCTCCATGAATGGGATTTCTATATTGAGAAAAATCAGCTAAGGTGTAATCTAACGCAAGGGAAGATGTGAATTTTAAATCATCGGTTATTGCGTAACTGATAGTATTAGCGTTGATTACTCGCGTGATATCATTTAAGGTTTGGTTGTTTTTGGTTGTGTAAACTACATTGGGAAATCCTGTACTGGGAAAGAAGAATGAACCATCCGGATTGTATACAGGCTGCCAAGGATTCATTACTAACTTAACGTAATTGGGATTAGATAAATAATTGCCTCCTTCGAGAATCCCATTTTGTTTGGTATTCGTCACTTTGATGCTAGTATTAAATTCAAGGGTATTGGAGATTTTTTGCCTATAGCTCAAGGAAGCGCCAATGCGTCTGAAATCTACGCCAATTACGGTTCCTTTGATTTTGTCATGGGATAAGGAGGCGTAAAAGTTATGGCGATCACTTCCCCCTGTAGCAGCGAAACTAAGACTTGTTAAGGGGGTGTCACCATATTCGATTTCTTTTCTCCAATTGTTATTTGGACGACCTGCATCAATCCAATTGCCATAATTTCCTGATGTAGAAAAATTTGTAGCTGCATAAGTAGCTGCCTGATCACGGGAGAAACCAGCTGATTCTCCAAAGGTGTTGTACAAGCCATCTAAAAATATTTCTTCTTTTTCAGTTGAAGTAAGTACAGCTGTTCCTTTTACTGCGTTACTTTGAAAGCCTACACGACTGCTGATGTTAAATTTTGTAACTCCTGTTTTGCCGCGTTTTGTTGTGATTAAGATTACACCATTCGTACCCCGTGCCCCGTATACAGCTGTTGCACCTGCATCTTTTAATACGGTCATGGACTCGATATCAGCAGGGTTTATTGTCGCTAATAAAGACAAAGAGGTGGAAGGAGCGACACCACTTTGATTCCCCCCTGCGAAATCCACATCGTACATTGGTATGCCATCAATAACGTATAAGGGCTCATTCGTTGCTGTCATCGAATTGCGTCCGCGAATGCGAAGGTTTTGTCTTGCGCCTGGTGATCCAGATGAGGTAGACACTTGTAGACCTGCCACTCGCCCTTGTAAGGCTTGATCTGCTGAAACCATCGGTGAAGCCACCAAGGCCTCTTCTTTAATTGCCACTGCGTTTCCCGTTATTTGATTCTTTGCCTTCGCTTGCCCATAGGCTAGAACAACGACTTCATCCAGCATCTCTTTAGAGGCGACCATCGTTACATTGTATGTGGTTGTGCGCCCTACTTTATATACCACTTCTCTTAATCCAATAAAGGTGAAAGAAATTACATCTCCTTCTTGCACTTTCACTGTATAATTTCCATGTAAATCAGTTTGTGTACCCTCTGTTGTGCCTTTTATAACAACCGTCACCCCAGGTAAAGGTGTCCCTCCCTCAGAAACTACTCCCTTCAGCGTTTTTTCCTGAGCAAGTGAAAATTGTACCAACAGCAACAGTACTAGGGGCCATTTTAATTTTAATCTCATTGCTTATTTTAAATTAATTAGGAAACAAACTTAAAAAACGAAACTAAAGTTAAAATGCTATTTCGTGTAATTAACAAGTGAAAAAAGAGTATATCTTAAATAATTGCATAAAATATTTATTAAATAGCAGTAAATGAAGTTAAAATAATTGAAATTTAACTAAATGTAATATACTTGTTATTCCCTGGAAATGAAAGTAAGAAGAAGGTAGAATGGGAAGAAAAAGGAAAGAATAAAGGAAAGAAGGAGGGAAAGAAGGAGGGGAAATACAAGGATTGAAATTCTTACAGCTAAAGTTTTACACGACACCCAATACGTTTGTTGTCAAAAAGAAAGACTTGGAGAAGGGTGTAAACAAATGGCATCCTATTCTTGTTTGTTTTACTTGTAAGCGTGGGGACATGTGCTGCTATTTCTAGTATACTCCGTTAAAAATAGAGGCTGTATGCTACCTTGTTGAGCTTAAAAAAACAGCTTTTACTACCAACGAAATGATGAAGCAAATTTTATTTTGATTACCTTGTTGGGATGAACAGCAATAAAAAGCAAAGCAGCGTCAGATGAAACAAACAAAAGGCATAGAAACGTGGAGTCGTGCAAAAATAATAGGAGAGGAAACGTGGGATATTACGTTATTTGAACATACCGAAAAGGGATTAAATGATCTACAGGTCCCGCATAAGCACGATTTTTACCTAATTCTTTTTGTTGAACAAGGAGAAGGTATTCATGAAATTGACTTTACATCTTTAGCCGTTCAGCCCTATCAAATTCACTTTCTCCGCCCCCAACAGGTTCATTATTGGAAGCTTTCTAAAGAGACCAAAGGATATCAATTGATGTTTTCTGCTAGTGCGATACACCTGATTAATCAGCTGAGTGCTCTTCCTTTTTTTCAAATTGACGTACCACCTGTATTGTCTTTAGCTCCTGACGAATATGGAGAGATTCATCAAGAGTTGAAAAAACTACAGCAAGTATTGCCTCATTTGGATGCTATTGGTCAGGAAATTAGCGTGTTGCAGTTCTTTTTGTTGTTAAAAAAAATACAGCGTTACTACCTCAAAGCCTATGAGGTAGAAGCACAAGGTCCTGATCGAAATGTACAAGAATTTAAATCCTTACTGGAAACCCATTTTAAGACGCAAAATCAGGTGTCCTTTTATGCAGATAAGCTCCATATTACGCCCAATTATCTCAATATACGAACCAAAAAGGTACTGGGAATTTCAGCAAGCCACGTGATTCAGCAACGCATTATTCTCGAAGCTGAACGCTTGTTAATTACAACCGATTTATCAAGTAAAGAAATCGCCTTTGAACTGGGGTTTCACGATACGGGCTATTTTAACCATTACTTTAAAAAATGGCGAAATAAAACCCCGGGGCAATTTAGAGATAGTTATAATATCTACAATAAATCATGGTAAATACACAACGACAGGTTTTATCAATAACGCTATATTTGTAGGATGTAATTTTAATCTATGTAGCTTATGATCAGGCCTGTAACTTATAGTTTGTTGTTGATGTTTTCCGTAGGACTGTCTACAAATCTGACAGCAAGCTGTTCGAATAATGACAATAACAAGTTAGAAAATACGACAACTACCATGGAGACCGATTTATTTAAAGCTGTTGAGAACAATAATTTAGCAAGAGTAAAAGAAATAGTAGCGACTTCTCAGGTTAATCTCGAAGCGAAAAACGGCAGAGGAGAAACCCCGTTGATGCTAGCTACTTATCGCCAATACAATGCTATTGCTTTTTATCTAATTGATCAAGGAGCCAATGTAAATACCCAAGATAATAACCTCAATAGTCCATTTTTATATGCTGGAGCAGAAGGAAATCTCGCCTTGGTGAAAAAGGCGTTGGAACATGGGGCAGATTTTACGGTTTTTAATCGATACAATGGAACGGCTTTGATTCCCGCAGCAGAAAAAGGACATTTAGACGTGGTAGAAGTATTGGTTCAAACGCCAAACTACCCGATTGATCACGTGAATCGCTTGGGCTGGACAGCGTTAATGGAGGCAATTGTGCTGAGTAATGGGGGAGCCGTACATACTGCAATTGTTCAAGCCTTAATTGAAGGGGGAGTAGACGTCAACATCCCTGATCACGACGGTAAAACGCCATTGTATCACGCCAAATCGAGAAAGTTTACCCAAATAATTGCCTTGTTAGAAGCAGCTGGAGCACATATATAGTCTAGAAAAATGATGAATAGAAAAGAGTTTTTAAATTTAACTACGGCAGCCACAGGTGGCTTGTTCTTTGCAGGTGGAAGTTGGGCAAAAGAAAAAGAGAGTGAACAAGACAAGGAAAGTAAAGCGCAAAACAAGGAATATACAGCACATACAGATGCCTTTGTGCTGTGTAATGTACGTTTAGAAGAAGGGTTTATTTACAACGATTTTGGGCAAGTAAAAGCAACCCAAACGGGGTTGTATGACTTGCACATTCAAGGCGGTCAAATAAAAGCGATTAAGGCTGCACAAGGAACTGTCTATACCGGTGTTGTTTTTGATGCCCAAGGCAAATTGTTACTACCTGGATTGCGCGATATGCATATTCACATTGACAAAACATATTATGGCGAACCTTGGCAAGCAGAACCTGTTCGTGCTAAAACGGTCAAAGATATGATCGATTTAGAACGCAAAATACTCCCTGAATTACTGATGCACTCCACAGAAAAAGCAGAACAAGCGATTGCGCTAATGAATGGCAAAGGAACCTATTTTGCACGTTGTCAGACTAATGTAGAACCAACCAGTGGGTTGAAAAGCTTGGAGCACCTGCAAATCGCGCTGAATAACAAGAAAGAGGATATACAAACGGAGATCGTGGCATTTCCACAACACGGTATTCTCTACTCCGATTCCGAAGGACTGTTGCGTGAAGCAGCACAGATGGGAGTGGATTATATAGGGGGATTGGATCCAACAACTGTGGATGGAGATATGAAAAAATCTTTGGATATCCTGTTTCAAATCGCTTCGGATTACAATAAAGGAATAGATATTCACTTGCACGAAGGAAAGGCAACGGGATTGCCTGCTATTGAATATATGATCGAAAAAGTAAAAGAGAATCCAGCTTTGCAAGGAAAAACATATATTAGCCATGGATTTGCTTTAGGGCAATTGGATGCCAAGGAAACACAGGCTATTTGCGAACAATTAGCGGCGGTGAATATAGGTGTTATTTCTACAGTACCTATTGGAAAACTGAATATGCCAATCCCAAGTTTTTATGAACACAAGATCGCTTTGATGACGGGAACCGACAGTATTATTGACCATTGGTCTCCCTTTGGATCCTGTGATATGCTGGAAAAGGCAAAGTTGTCCGCTGAATTATATGGCTGGCGAAATGAATTTAATTTGAGTAGAGCGTTGCAAATTGCAACAAAAGATCAAAAATTACCGCTGAATGATCAAGGGCAACAAGTATGGCCTTTAGTGGGAGATGAAGCGAGTTTTATTTTGGTAGATGCCTCTTGCTCTGCAGAAGCAGTGGCGCGTACGCCACAACGAGAAGCAGTATTTAATCGCGGTAAATTAGTGTATCGCAACTAAATAAATAGCGCAAGCTAGTGTTATAGGAGCAACAAACAAAAAAGAGCAAGTTGATACTTGCTCTTTTTCTATTTTTTGACGGAAGTCTTTTTATTTTAAATACACAGATTCTTTTTTGAAGTGAACCGTTAAAAGGTAGTACAAAACTGCTCTGTATTTGTGCTTATTCGAAACACCATACTGTTCGATTACTTTTTTTAATCCTTCATCTAATTTAGCATCATCTTTTAATCCTAATTTTTTAATTAAAAAATTTTTGCGCACCGTTGCCAATTCCGATTCCGATGAGCTTGCTACAGTAGAAGAATCTTGATTGTAGATGGATGGTCCACAACCAATGGTCACTTTCTCCAATAGTTCCATGTTGGGTTTCACGCCGCACTTATCCTTTAAATCTGCCGCGTACTTTTCAATTAATTCAGCTCTTTTACTCATAATTTTATTTATTTGTTGCTACAAGTTACTAAAAATAAAAGAGATAGTGATCGAAAAGATCACAAATTGCGATAATAATTTTTAAATACTTCGTCATTTAAAAAAGTAGGAGTTTGTACCTCTAAAATAGCAGGACGATCAGTAGTTTCAAAAAAGGCAGTTGCTGTGGTTTTCAAGGTTTCTTTATCCGTGGCTTGAAAGTAATCAAATCCATACATGGCCGCTAAATGGGTTGCATTATGTTGATGATTGGTTTCAAAATAGGTATTGAAAACCTCATTTTCTTGATGACCAGGTAGAGTTCTGAAAATACCACCACCACCGTTATTAATCAGGATGATTTTAAAGTTTTTTGGGATATAGGAATTCCATAGGGCATTGCTATCATAAAAGAAGCTGATATCACCCGTTATGAGTACGGTTGGTTTTCCCGAAGCAAGGGCAGCTCCAAGAGCAGTGGAAGTACAGCCATCTATGCCACTTGTACCGCGGTTGCAAAATACTTCAATACTCGGATCCACAGGAACGAGCTGTACATAGCGAATAACTGCACTGTTGCTTACTTGCAATTGACTAGCTGTCGGTAACTGTCTAACCAAGTAATCAATGGCTGTAAAATCCGAAAAAATAGCTTCATTAATCAATTGATTGTGTTTCGTATCTCGGGCGAGCATTAGTTCATGTGCCCTGTCACGGTATGTAGACGATACTGGTTGTACAGTGGCTGTTAGCTGGGTAAAAAACGACTGAGGATCTGTGTAAATTCGATCCGTTAAACAATCATAAGTATCGTAATGGCGTAGGGGATCTACATGCCAATGTTGTTTTGGACGATATTGACGCAAGAATTGCTTGATTTTTTTGCTTACAACCATACCGCCAAATGTCAGTAAAATATCGGGTTGTAGCGCTTGTAATTCCGTTTCATTCATTGGAATAACCAAGCGATCAATGGCGTTAATTACGCTGGGGTCGTTAATATTACTCAGTGTTTCCGCTAAAAATAAAACAGATTCATCGGCTGCTAGTCGAGTGATGATTTCAGCTGTAAGGGTATTTGGTGCACAAGCACCTACGAGAATAAGCTTTTTTGTTGCTTTTTCCCAACTTTGCGTATAGTGTGTGTACTCAACAGCTGCCGCAGTAGGGACAACAGGTTCTACTACTGTTGGATGAACAGTTTGTTGTGTTGTCGTTTGATACAACGGTTCTTCAAAAGGCGCATTAATATGTACGGGGCCTTTTTGGGCAATTGCGGCGTGAATAGCCGTTTGAATCAATTGATCATTGGCAGTACTCGCTTCTTCTGTTAGATTAGCACTGTATAGAATATGATTTTGATACACGTTTTGTTGTCTGATGGTCTGTCCATCTCCAATATCAATTTTGTGGAGTGGTCGATCTGCGGATAACACAATCAAAGGAATTTGGCTGTAAAAAGCTTCAGCAACAGCAGGGTAATAGTTTAAAAGTGCTGATCCTGACGTACAAACAAGAATAGTAGGACGATGTGTTTGTTGTGCAAGACCCATGCCAAAAAAGGCAGCACATCGTTCATCAGCAATGCTGTAACAAGTAAAAAAAGGATCGTTGGTAAAGCCAATGGTCAAAGGAGCATTACGTGATCCTGGTGATATAACAACCTGAGTTAGATTTTTTGCTTTACAAAGCGAAATAATGCTTTGAGCTAACTGTATTGAAGGATAAACCATAGTAATTTCAAAAAGCTAAAATTACGAATAAAATTACTATGGCATCCGTCTTCTAGCTTATTTCTTTTTAATCCAATCCTTGATTTCTGTATCGTTTGGAAGTATTCTAGGATTGATTACTTGGACAACATATCCTTTTTCATCGATCAAATATTTCTGAAAATTCCACTCTACCGTACTGTCTGCAAAACCATTCAGGCTCTTTTGCGTTAAGAATTGATAAATAGGAGCCATATCTTCTCCTTTTACGGATATCTTTTCCATCATCGGGAAGGTAACACCAAAGTTGGCTTTGCAAAAAGTAGCAATTTCAGCATTGGAGCCCGGTTCTTGATTCCCAAAATTATTCGCAGGAAAACCGATGATTACAAAATCATCTCCTCCAAATTCTTCGTATAACTTTTGTAATTGTTCATATTGAGGTGTTAACCCACATTCTGATGCCGTATTGACAATCATTATTTTTTTTCCTTTTAAGGAGGCAAAGTCAAAATCAGTTCCATACAAATCCTTTACCTTAAACTGGTATATGGTTTGTGTGTTTTTTGAAGTTTCTTTCATGGTTGCTGTTTGTTTTACGTATTCGTTCGCTTTTACAATGGATGGGCTGAGTGCTAATAAAGCAAATGCCAAGACATAATTTTTCATTCGATGATTTGCTTGAAGGATTTACTCGGAGGTAAATCATGTTTTTTTGATGTATTAAAATTACGAATTGATTTCTTAATTACTAAGGATTTAACGTTTAAAAAAATAGAGCTAGCGTATCCTTCCTATTTCGTACAAAAGACTTGTAAATAGTTGATTCTTAATGTGCATATGGAGAAAATAACAGTAAAATAAAAACGAACAACCCTCTTTTTTGGAGATTAAGACTAAAATATATTAAAATTAGAAGAATCATAACAAAAGGTGACTGTTGTTGATTATTGTTTAAAAACAGAAGTTAGCCGTGTTAATTCGCTATTAAATCCACAGGATTATGACAATGTATCCCCCTTGAGCTGCGTTAGCTTACAAGAAAAGTGAACAACTAGACGAATGAGAAGAATCGCAGTGCTATTCTTTCTTGTGCTAACCCTAACAGCACAAGGAAGACGAAAACCCAGTGTAAAGAAGGCAGATCGGTATTTTGCTAAGACAGCATACTTCCAAGCCAAGGAAGAATATACACGTCTGTTGAGGGGGAGACATACACCGAAGTACATCAATCAACAAGTAGCTTTGTGTTATGATCACTTGGGGCTTGCTGTTCAAGCTGCGCAGTTTTATGCAAAATCGATAGAACAAGATCCCAATTTACCAGTGGAATGGTACTACCGTTTGGCTTATAATCTCAATAAAAATGGACGATATGAGGCAGCAGAAGCTGCGATGAGCACCTTTGCCAATAGGGCAACCGAAGACCCTAAAGCGCATTACTTTTTGCAGCAGGCTAAAGCCTATCCAACACAGGGGAGTACTCCTTCCAATTACTACGTGGAAGAAGCGGGAATTAACGATTTGTTTTATGGAGACCACAGCCTGTCTTGGTCTACAACGGATACCTTGCTCTTTGTTTCTAATCGAACCAAATACAGCCAAAAGTGGTTACGCCGCCTTTTTGAAGCACGTGAAAAAGGAACTCAAATGCCTAATACCGCCCTTTACGAAACACGGTTACTAGCGAAAGATGAGCCGTTGCGTGAGCACCATATACTGAGAGGGCCAATTAATCGGCGTTTTACAGAAGGACAAGCCACTATGCATACAGGGGGGAATTTGATCTATTTTACCTCGGAAAGTTACCGCAATCGCAAGTTTAGAAAGAATAAAGCGGTGAAAAAACGCCAAGGACGGATGGGGTTATTTTGGGCAGAACGCAAGGGGAAAAAGTGGAAAAAAATAAAGGTATTGCCTTTTGTACAAGCGGAATATACCTATGTGGATCCTTTTGTAACTCCTCAAGGGGATTACCTGTATTTTGCATCTGATCAAGCGGGAACTCTAGGCGAATTAGACCTGTGGCGCGTGGCTATTCTAGAAGACGGAAAGACTTTTGGAACACCTGAAAATTTAGGTGCACACATCAATACAGGATTTAATGAACGTTACCCTTTTATCAGTGCGGATCGCATCTTGTATTTTACCTCTGATCGCTGGGGAGGCTATGGTGGTCTGGATATTTATGCCTTAGACTTGAAGGATGATACCGCACAACCCAAGAACCTTGGGGAAGGGATTAATACACCCAAAGACGATTTTAATTTTGTGTATAACAGCACGCTCGATTATGGTTTTTTGTCGACCAATCGCATTGGAAGACAAGATATTTACCGCGTAAAACCCAAATGTGATGTAGAAGTTAAAGGAGTAGTTAGGGATGCAGAGACACAAGCGAAGTTAACGGAGGCAACAGTAGTACTCGTTGATGCCTCTCGCCAAGTGTTAGCCCGTCTTCACACCGATCGGGAAGGGCAATTTACAGCTGTTTTGCCGTGTGATAAAACCTATCAGATCCAAGTAGTACAAGAAGGCTATTACGATAAAGAAGAAGAGCATAGAACACCTAAAGAGGCAGAAGCTGTCCTAAATATTTCCTTGAAAAAACAGCAAAAACTCCATATCCAAGACAATAAGAT
>JASLHL010000184.1 GCA_030152225.1 Flavobacterium sp.
GTAAAAACAGGGGAATACAAGAAGAAAATGCAGCCTTTTGCAAAAAGATTACTAATCAAGCATGCTAAGGATTGATCATCCCATCCGTCATTACCAATTTGCGGTCTGCCATATCAGCTAATTCCTCATTGTGGGTAACGATAACAAAAGTCTGGTTAAATTCATCTCTTAGTTGAAAGAAGAGATTGTGTAGGTTTTCGGCTGTTTTGGTATCTAAATTTCCAGAAGGTTCATCAGCAAAGATTACTTTGGGTTTATTGATCAAAGCTCGTGCAACAGCGACACGTTGTTGTTCACCTCCAGACAGTTCAGATGGGTAGTGGTGAGCGCGATGAGAAACTCCCAAATAATCCAATAATTTCTTGGCCTCTTGTTCCGTTTCTTTCTTGTCCTTTCCTGCGATATAAGCGGGAATACATACGTTTTCTAAGGCATTAAATTCTGGAAGTAATTGGTGAAATTGAAAGATAAACCCCAAATTGAGGTTTCGAAATTTCGAAATTTCTTTATCGTTTAATTGCAATACATCTGTATCATGGATAAAGAGCGTACTATTGGATTGAATAGTAGGTTTATCCAATGTCCCTAAGATTTGAAGTAGCGTTGTTTTTCCAGCACCTGATGCCCCCACAATAGAAATGATTTCTCTTTCCTTAATGTGAAGATCAACACCTTTTAAAACCTCTAGTTGGTCATAAGATTTTCTAATATTGGTCGCTCGTATCATACTGTTGTTTTTGATCGGATACAAAATAACAATGTTTTGGTTCAATTAAAAATTAAAAAGAGAAAAATATTTCAAAACGATCTTAACTTCCGACGATAATTAATAACTTAGACTTCTGAAATGTTAGTGAAAAAAGTAAAAAGTACATGAAAAAAGCAATAGTAGCAGGTGGATGTTTCTGGTGTACAGAAGCTGTATTCAAGAGTTTAAAAGGAGTAGAGGAAGCTTTACCTGGTTATATTGGGGGGAAAAATGAAAATCCAACCTATGAGCAAGTGTGCACGGGGGAGACAGGACATGCAGAAGCGATAGAAATTACCTATAATGAGAATGAAGTGAGTTATAATGAGTTATTGGAAATCTTTTTTGCCACGCATAATCCAACGACCTTAAACCGACAAGGTGAGGATGTTGGAACGCAATATAGAAGTGAAATTTTCTACCTTGATGAGGCACAAAAACAAGCTGCCGAAGAGTATATTGGGATTTTACGAGACGAAAGAGTATTTGACCAACCGATTGTAACCCAGGTAAGTCCTGCGTCTACGTTTTATGTCGCTGAGGATTACCATCAAAATTACTTTGAGCGAAAAGGGACAGAAAACCCGTATTGCCAGCTGGTGGTCAAACCGAAGGTAGAGAAGTTTAAGAAGAATTATGCCGCTAAGCTAAAATAATACTATACAACAGATGACGCAAGAAGAACAAATACGAGCCAGCCAAATTAAAAGAAGGCAACTTATCACGGGGTTATTCCTTGATCTTCTAGGAATGGCGAGTTATTTGTTGCCCGGATTAGGTGAATTTACCGATGTAATTTGGGCGCCAATTTCTGCTCTTATTCTAGCGAAAATGTATCCTGGAAAGATTGGGAAAGTAGGGGCAATCGTCAATTTTATTGAGGAAGTATCCCCAGGATTGGATATTATTCCAACCTTTACGTTGACTTGGGTATATACCTATTATTTTCAGAAGAAAAGTTTTTAATAAATATTGTTTTTTATTTTGTTAAAATCATAAATTTTTCTTAACTTTAAAGTGCTTCCTTTATTAAGCAAAGGAGTAAGAAAGGATTGATTAACTATAAACCATATTTTATGAGAAACTTAATTGCGATTATTTGTAGCATTTTCCTATTTGTAAGTTGTAAAGAAACAAAAAACAGTAGGGCTTTGGGGGATGAGAATGCAGGGAAGACGTTAATAGGATGGTACTATTATAATTTAGGAGAAGAAAAGTATGATGATTTAAAGCAATATCTAGATGAAGATTTCTTTAAAACTACCTCTGAGACGGAGTTTTTTAATAAATTGAAACAACGTGAAGGTGAACTTGGACATATCGTAAAAGCGGTGTTTAGAGAAGGAGATATGACGGAGGAGAACAAAAAAGAAAAAATAAAAGAATTCGATTTTCAATATGATGTACAATATGAAAAAAGTACAGCCGTTGAAAAATTCCATTTAATTAAAAGAGGAGACGATTTTAAAATTGCTAAAATTGAGTTTTAACCTCATAGCGAAACAAGAGATAACAAGTATACTTGTGAGAAGAGGGTGCCCCAAAAGGGCACCCTCTTTCTTTGGTATATAAGCCTGTTAATGGGTTTATATCAAGAAGGTTATCCTGTCCTTTGTGCTGGTTTTTTTTATATGCTAGCGTAATTCCTGTAGGATGCGTCCATAGTGAGTCTATTAAAAAGCCTTGTTTTAATAGACTCACTATGGACTCACTATGGACACATGAGCTATCATACCCAAACAAATATTGTCTCACAACCAGTAACAGGTAACCGTATTACTCCTCAGATAAAAGTGTACTTTACCAATAAAACTGTACATTTGTTTGTTGCTATACGAAAGGTACATCTAGCTGTTGATCCTTATCCTATTGCAATACAGTATAGGTAGACCAACTGCTTTTGGAGGAATACCCAAGATGAAAACACCTAAAAACAAAAAGCTATACTAAAACAAGGTTATGGAATATTTGTATCTATTCATCATTGTTCTCCTGTTAGCCATAATAGGCATTCTGTTGTATTTTTTACTTAATTACAACAAACAACGTGTTGCTTTTGAGAAGGAAAAGGAATTATTTGACACCAAGTTGAAGTATTTGCAATTAGAAAATTTGGAATCGAGATTGGATCCACACTTGTTCAAAAATATTCTAAATTCAATCCAGTCCCATGCGTATCAAACCTACTATGCGCTAGATAAAATGGCAGGAGTCTTGGATTATATTTTATACGATAGCCAACGCAAACTCGTAACGTTAAAAGAAGAGCACGAATTTGCTATGCGTTTAATTGACATTAATAAGATTAAACTCAATCCCCTTTTTCGCTTAGATGTCCGTTCGAATATAGGCGAAGTAGAAGCGCTGTATGGCGAAGACTTAGTCGCGCCATTAATCTGTGTGGAGTTAATAGAAAATGCTTTTAAACATGCAGATTTAACGGGAAATGACGCTTTTATTACTATTTTATTTAAATTGAAAAAGGGACAGTTTGATTTAGTGGTTTCCAATAAGAAATCCTCTAAAGCTTCGCTGAGAAAAGAAAAAGGTGGCTACGGCTTATCCGCTTTGCGCGAACGCCTTCATTTGATTTATGGCCCATACTATAAGTTAGAAAAATCAGAAGATGATCAAGTGCATTCCATGCATTTAAAAATTAATTTGAATGAGTTCAAAACTAAAATGTATACTCTTAGATGATGAGTTATTAGGACTGAAATATGTAAAGATGTTATGCGAACAAATCGCCGAGATTGAAGTCGTTAAAGTATTCGATGACCCCGTTGCTTTTTTAGAAGAGGCATCTACTTTAGATTTTGATGTGGCTATTCTCGATATTAATATGCCGGGAATGGACGGACTCAGTGTGGCTCAATTGTTAAATAATAAGGGTGTGATTTTCGTAACGGCGTACAAGGAATATGCATTAGAAGCCTTTGAGGTAGATGCGATTGATTACATCGCTAAACCCATAAAAAAAGAGCGTTTGCAACGCGCGATTCAAAAGGCAATGCGCCAGTTGAAACCCAT
>JASLHL010000285.1 GCA_030152225.1 Flavobacterium sp.
AAAGCACTTGCAAACGCTTCTTTGGTAAGCTGTTGATTGAACATCATTGCATTAATTAGCGAAATCAGGTTCATCCAACATCGAGGTTTGCAGATTCACATGCTTCCAATCGTCAAAGCTCAATTGACGCAGTTCTTTCAGTTCTCCTTCGGATTGCTTCAGTTTGCCCTGGGCTTCTTTGAAGTTGGTTTTATAGACTTCAATTTCTTGGAGCTTGGCCTCCGTGCGCTCTTTCATTTCCTTGAGATATACTCGACTTAAAAAGAGAGAGTCGTATATCGCATCATAACACTCTTTTTGGTACTGAATCACGCTTGGTTTGGCCTTCTCTTTGACGTTGTTGGGGTTAATGGTAAAGAGCCACCCAAAAACATATTTTAGGGGTAAACAAGCCATTTCTCGACTTTTTTCGTCCGCTCCAACTGTGGGGCATAGTACCATAGTTGATTGCAGTAATGGATTCGATTTTATTTTTTGAAGTTGTGTAGAAAAATCAATTCCAATGGCTTCGCAAATTGGCTTGATTGGAATCATTTGATTGGCTAGTTCTACGATGTTAACTCCGTTTACGGTGGTGATGATTGTTGTATTCATAGTTGTAAATTTTAATTATGGTTATAAGAAGGAGAAATGTATCGGTAGTTTTCTCCTTTGAATTTCTCCATTGTTTCTGAAGGAGTTTGTTGAGTGATAAAAATTAAAGGGCTTGCAACGTATTGTACATGTTCGATTATGAAAGAAATTTCTTCATCTGTACATTCTTCAATTAAAATCGGGGCTCTTTTTTTGTTATTTAGGTGCGTTTCTAAAATACTTATGGCCATTTCTCCAATAGAATTCGATTTTATAAGTATTGGTTCGCCTTTAAGTAGGGGGGTAAATGTATCCAGGAGGAAGTTTTTCCCGCTTCCTTTTTCACCATGAATGATAATTCTCAAATAGGATTGTGTCATAATCTTACTTTTTTACGTTTCTACTTCTTCTTGGTTTAACCACTTCTTGCACGTCCTGCACCTCACTTGCGTGATCTCCAGTGTGGCTATCTGTCTCAGGATTATTTTCTCCTTCTTCGGGTGTGGACAATTCTCGTTCGCGGACAAAGTAGTTTTTGTCGTGGCTTCCTTTTCGGTAGAGGAATACTTTTTTTGCATGGTGATCAATGAGTTCAATAGGGCTTACTTGTTTTGCTTGTAGTTCCTTGATGATTTCTTGTGCTTCCATACTGAAATCCTTTTCGTGTGAAGCACCTGTTGCTTTAATTTCAAATCTTTTTTTCATATTCTCTTTTTAAATAAAATAGTTCTATTGGGTTGATTGGGATATACACACACTCCAAATGGAAGCGGAAGTAAAACTCTTGGATATCCATGCCTTTGTAAGTGTAGAAAGGATATTCATAGAATTCTTGAGTCTCGGGTTTTTTGACGAAATACAAAAATCCTGGCTTTTTGAATTTGTCTAGATCATGTGATTTTGCTACAACTAAAGGAAGTTGTACGAAGTCATAGGTTTTAGATTCCAGTTTCGTCATGGTCAAAAAAATCAGAGTTATCTGTGTTGTCAGGTTCATTTGTACTTAGACGATCAAGGTTTAATATTCCACCGTTGAGCATCATATCGTAATTGAATACCAGAGCCGAGGTTGATACATCGCCAAAACGATGACCTTTGTCCTTTACTCCAATGAAATACTTCTTTGATTTGAAGTAGTTTCTGATGGTTGAATCGGTAATGACTTCCGCACCGCCTCGAGTCGTCACTTCCTTGTGGTACAATTGGTGAAGCGCCTTCTGGTTTAAATACAAGACTCTTGTCAAGGATGTATTTTTCCAAACAAATGGTTTATCTCCTTTCCTGGTGTATAGCGATATGACTGAATCATTGGTAATATTAAAGTGCGTTCTATTGTTGATGCGTTTAGTGTCCAACAAGAATTCAATAACTCTCCAGTATTCAGCCAAACCTTCTGATTCTACGATGAGATCGGAAGTATCTAAGATGGCATCCATAAACTGTTGGTACAGTTTGTTCATATCAAAAATCAAATTCATCTTTTCAGATAAGAGTGCTAATGGAGTAATCAAGGCAACATAGTTCTGTAACATACGTTCCTGGTACTCTTTGCCTTTTAGATCCTTTTTATACTTGCTGATGTAATAGGAATATTTCTGGTGGATATTTTCTTCTACATACGGTCGAAAGTCAAGAATGTCAATGAGCATGGAGGATAACCCCATTTCCTCCCAAGCCTTTAGTTTATTGTATTCAGCCACTTCTTCGGTTGTGAACGGATCCAATGGCTTAATAAAGTTCAATATGATACTTCTTGATGTCAAAGAGTTGTCGTCCCTAGAGCTTAGATACTGCGATAAAATAAACATGGAACAATGGACCTTGGTCGTTGTGGTTTTATTGTCTCCGGTTGCTTTTCCCATTTCGCGCCCGCGCCCATCGTAGGCCCCTTTCAAGGCTTGGAAAATCTTATCATCCAAATTATCGTGGTATTCTTCTAACATCGTAGGAGCGTTCATAATACGCGCCAATCGCCTGAAGAAAGCAACGGGTGTTCCGGAGTTCAAATCGAAGGGTTCTTGTTTGTGGGTAAATAGTGCCATACAGCTTTCAGCAAACTTCGATTTACCTGATCCTTTGTCTCCACCGCAAAATACATGTGGGAAGAATTGATAACGTTTCAAATAGATGTCTCGGAATAAGGAAGCTATATTGAAGGCTACACCGATTGCAGCTTTCTCATAGCCATATACTTTGATCAGTTGTTCAATCCACTTCTGTAGCGTAACCGGACTTTGTTTGTACACAAAATAGCGGTCGTTCTCATAGGGATCATCGCCATCGCGTAAATCCTTGTAGATGGCAGAAAAGGCAGGTAAGAAGTAGCTATCAACTTTTTCGAAATAATCTCCTTTGTCGGCTTCTTCGTATTCTTCTTTTTTAATTTCGATAATCCCATAGGGATTGACTTTCTTCAATGCCCCTTTGTCATAGATGGAATCTGCAAACGCAAATATCTTTTCTTTGGGTTGCCAGCCAAGGGTTGTAATCTCATAGGCTTTGGTGAAGGAGTTTAAAATGCGATTGCGCATCATAATGAAATGATTGTTATTGACATTCTCGGTAAACACCATATTTCCTTCATCAATAATTTTGGTTTCAAACTTTGCCTTTTGAACAAAATCTCCAGATTCAAATACAATTAGTTTTTTACGGCCATTGTCATAATTGGCTTCACAAATACGCTTGTTATTTACTTGGCCATAGATATGAAACAAGGGTTCAATCTTAAAGTTTGTTCCTCTGAAAAAACCACCACTTCGTCCAGGGAAGTAATAGTTGTCATCTACGGTAACAAAGCTGTATTTTTTATACTCTTCAATATCTGCACCTGCAGGTAGTTTCAATTCATCGCGCTCGCTTGCTGTGTCTTGAACACCTGCTGCGACGCGTTCCTCAATTTCAGTGCGAATATCTTCAAGTACATCGGTAATCGACTTTTTAGGCAACTTGAATATTTTTGCAGCCTTATCGATGTATAAGTTTCGTTTGATATCATCGCCAATGGTGTGTAGAATTTCAGCGGTTTGACTTACTGCAGCTGAAATCTCATCCGGATCATCTGCAGCAATATTCCTAATCTTGTTTATTTTCCATTCAAAAGCATCTTGTTGGTGATCTTCTACATACTTTTTCAAATCGGCTTTTCTCGAGAAGCTATCGGGATCTTCCCCTAGGGGTAAGAAGCATACTTGTACGCGAAAGCCGTAATTGAGTAGGATGTCGATGTCTTTAAAAGCAGCTGCAGTACCAGGACCTAAATCTTTGGGATTAATCGCACGAATGCGGTCATCCAATTGCCCGGCGATAATTTGATCTTCATCCGAATCACTTAGCTTTTTCAAGACCAAACGAGCAACTTCCACGCAGTTCAAATCATTGATTCCGGTAAACTTCTCGCTTAGATCAATGTTTTTATCCTGGATAATGGATCTAGTTAAGTCAATTAAAGTTTTAACTGTCTTGGGATAGTCATTATCTCGCATGATGATTATCGTACGAGCAAAACGTTTTAATAAAAGGGCTTGCTCTTTGGTAAGGGCAGTTCCACAAGTAGCAATCGCATTGCCCAATCCATTTTGATGACAGGCAATCACATCTGTATATCCTTCCGTTAAAACAGCTACTCCCGTTTGTGCAATTGGTTTTCTCGCTTGGTATAAGCCATACAACACCTTTGTTTTGTTGTAGTAAGGCGTTTCTTTGCTGTTTAAATACTTAGGCATCACCTCTTGAGGGGCACGTCCACCAAAGCCAACGACTTCTCCTTTTTCATTGTGAATAGGAAAGATCAAGCGATCATTGAAAAAGTCAGAATTTCGGTCTTCTTTTACCGAAATTAAACCCAAGGTTTTTCCTAGTTCAAAATGACCTCCATCGATCAAAGGCGCCGTAATAATACGTTGCCCGGGCGTGTAACCCAGTTGAAAGTTTAAGATAGACTCAGGAGAGAATTGTCTCTCCTGAACCATCTTTTTCGCCCAATGCGTATCAGCTAAGTTTTCATATTCTTTTTGATACTTTTGGGTTACTTCATTTAATAAATCAACAGCTTTTTTCTTTTTCTCTATCTTGGCTTGTTGTTCTGCAGTAACTTCTTCGTGCTCTAAGGTAATTCCACAAATGGACGCAATCTTTTCCACTGCTTCAGGGAAAGACAACGCATCTTTCAATCGAACGAATTTGATAGCATCCCCCGCTTGATTAGAGGAATAACACACCCAATTGTTCTTAGCGGGATTCACGTGAAAAGAAGGAGTGCTCTCGGTTGTTAATGGGGACTTGCAAACCCAAGAGCTCCCGCTTTTCTTTAATTCTGCATAATGGGAGATTACGGTAAATATATCTGCTTCTCGTACTCGATCTAGTGAAGTTTCTTTAATCTGCATGGTATTGGTTGGGTTTTAGTAGGGTTATGATCTCCAATATTCTTCGTAATAAAGTAAGCTCTGTATTGAGCTCCTTTTGGCGTATTTCATTGTGTTTTTGCGCTTGTAAAAATGCTTCTTTTACATGGGCTGTTTGAATGAAACTAACAGCTTGCTTAGCCTGTTCTAGTTCTTGGGTGATGTGTAGGTATTCTTTGGTCTTTACAGCCTTGAGAACTTGTAAATCGCTATCATTTCGGATCAAACAACAAGCGACGAGAATTTCTATTTTATCCCGATCGTTGGTGGCTATCACATAGGCTTCAATGGCTTGAATCGATAAGGTGTTGAGCAATCTTGTCTTTTTAAAGAATAGATTAAAGGCTATACCCAATTGGGGCAATAGATTCTTCCCGTGATAAATTTTAAAATCTTCATAAGCTAGCATAGGCGTAACTGTTAGTTTCATGTGTCATAGTTAAAAGTGAGCTGACAAAGTCATCAACTCCCCTCTAGAATGCACATTTAATTTTTTGAAAACATTGGTTTTATGCGTGACAACCGTATTGGTTGATATATTTAGTTTGTTCGCGATGGCCTTATCGGCCTTTCCTTTGATTAAATATTGAAGGAGTTCTTTTTCGCGTTCTGTTAATCCATACTTGTCAATGCCAGTTACCTTGCTTTTCCATGATTGACATCTGCATCCAGGTTCACAAGAAAACTCTTCAGCGAGTTGGATCTCCCCATTGACTACATCTGGAGTGTGATCCAACTTTCCAAACATGCATAGGGCGTATTCATTTAACGCTTCAGACAGCTTGTAAGCACCAAGATCCTTCATGGCTATTTCGTCATTAACTAACATCGCGTATAGTTTGCTTTTTATTTCCTGGGGAAGTTTATCGATGACTCTCGTTCTTCCATTCTGAATGAAATAAACGGTTCGTGTAACTTTATCCCCAAAAATCTCGATGTTTTCGTCTCCGGGTACGATACCAGGAATTAATCTTTTTTGATTACCTTTGTTCTTCATGATTTCAATGATTATTTATTAATGGTTGAGATTTAAACCCAGAGTGACCGCTCTGGGTTTTTTGTTTATACATTTTTTGATAATATTCTTTTCTTTTTTATTGACATATTTTTGTGATGATTTATTTTTATGTCACATAGTTCGAGAATGGCTGCTTCAATCCTTAAATCTTCCCTGACTCCATTGACTACATGACTAATGTATCCCCTGGAGAATGGTTCTCCTCTGCTATTGTAAATTGTTTTTTCTTTCAGATAATCAAGTATTTGTGCGCTATACCTGTATCCTAGAATGTTTTTTATCTTATTCGTTAAGTCTTCGCAAATCATATGTTTATACTATTTTATTAAACAACACATTTTTATAACTTGTATCAGTTTTGTATTAATTTGGTATCACAAATAAATAACATATTTCTGAGATAAAAAATAAATTTATCACTAAAATGTGTTTTATGTGTTTTCGTAAAATGTAACTATATGAGTTCTATAGGATTAAGGCTTAAGGAATATTTGGAGTTTAAAGAGGTGAAAAGGGCAGATTTTGCAGAAAGCAATGATATACCTTACAATTCACTAACATCAATATTGAATAGTAAAAGAAATATGAGTAGTGAAGTAATGGAGAAAATTTTTAATTTTTTTCCTGAATTAAATGCTCGTTGGCTAATTACAGGAAAAGGTCCAATGGAATATACAGTTTCTTCTTATTTTATTGACCAGGAGAAGGAAATGCCAATAATAAAAGAGGAACCTTTATATGATAGAGATGAATTGCTTCGAGAGTTTATTGAAGATGAGGATGTATTGAATGCTGTTCGTAACCTATTAGATAAAGCCTTGGAAAAGAATGTAAAACAAACGGAAAATAAAGAGTAGAGGATGAGAGTAGGTGATCGATTAAAAGAATACTTGGAGTTACAAAAAGTAAGTCGAAAAGATTTTGCAGAAGCCATTGGCGTAAACTACAATTCGCTTTCGCGTATGTTGACTGAAGGGAGATCCATGCAAACGGATACGATAGAAAAAGTCCTGCAGTATTTTCCAAACTTGAATGCGCGTTGGCTGATCACCGGTGAAGGATCCCCGGAACTCAAGATCGTGGATGCCGTATCTGTTGCGAATGAATTATTGGCAAGTACTGTAATTAAAGCGCATTTAGAAGAAATCGTAATTCGCCAATTGAACAAAAAATAGCCCAAACGTACCAATCACTTACCAATATAAAAGTTAAAAGTCTGATTTATAAGTATATAAACAGGAGGGACAACCCCTTCCGCGGACGCAAAAAAAAGCACTTATGAGGACCATAAGTGCTTTTTTTGTTAAAGTTTGCTTTTTTTTGTCATAAAGAGTGGAAAATGATAAAAGTCATGTTTTATGCATGCATAGCATCTTATATTTGTAGTGTAATAAAATACAGCTATAAAGAGAAATTAAGTTTCTATTTAGCTTGCTAGTAAACGAGGTTTGAGTGTCTTGTCCAAGACGGTTTACAGTAAATAAGTAGAAATGCTATGAAAAAGAAAAAGGATATTTTGTAGTTTGTGAGTTTGGCTACAGAATAGCATATTGTTGTTTGAAAAAAAAGCACTAATCGCTAGTTAGTGCTTTTTTTGTGCTATTATCTTTCGTATTTACAACAGCTGTGCAAACCGTTGTACGCTTCATCTGTCGCCTTTACTGCTGCTGTATCGTGTCCTGCTTTAGCAATGGCATCTTGTACTTCTTTTCCCGTTGTTTTTTTAGGGTTCAGGTAAACTGTTAGTTGCTGATCAGCAATTGACCAATCAACAGAGCGAACTCCTTTTACATCTAAAGCTGCTTTTTCGATGCGTTTTTTGCACATTTCACATTGTCCTTTTACAGCAATTACTTGTTTGGGTTGTTCTTTTTCTTGCGCTGATACAGCTGCACTAGTAAGAAGAACTAGAGTTAAAGTGGCAACTAATTTTTTCATATTGTAATTCGTTTAAGTTAATTAATCAAGTTTAAAGCGTAATCCTGCATAGTACATGGAACCAGCAATTGGAGCGTAGACCATCGACGTGTCAAAATCTCCGTCAAAAGGATTCTGTGCATTGACAATTGGATTGCGTTGTTTGTAGTTTCCTATATTCTCACCTCCTACATAAAGTTCAAATTGAGGAGAAAATACTTTAGTGATCTGAAAGTTCATCAAGGAGTATGGATTAGATTCCTTTTTCATTTGATTGACAGTAGCATATTGTGCTGTGGAGGTAATACGCTGTTTACCTAGCCAATTATATGTAAAATCAAACTTCCAATGCGCACCGTTCTCTTGCTCATTTGTCGTGTATTCCACGTTTGCAAATAATCGGTGTTTGGGTTGATAGGCCTTTTCAAATGTACCCGTTTTTTGTTCTGTCGCAATATCGTAATACTTATAAGCAGAGCGCAAGTTTAAATTGCGAGCGAGGTTGTAGTTGACTTCTAGTTGAAAACTATTCGCATAGGATTTACCATCTAGGTTGTAGAATAACACTTGATGGGCATCATAATCGGCATCAACAACAATTTGATTTTCAAAATCAGTGCGATAAAAGTCTAACGTAACATCACCTTTTCGTCCAATTAGATGGAAGTTTTGGGTAAAACTCAACCCATAGTTCCAGGCAATTTCAGGATCGAGGTCATAGGTTTTTCCGTTGTTGCCTTCAATTTGAAACAGGCGATTTGTCGCTAAGAAGAGTTGATTCTCTGCAAAAATATTAGCTAGGCGTTTTCCCCTTCCTATAGAAGCACGCAATACGCTATTTTCCCACGGATTATAGCGCAAGTGTAAACGCGGCGTAGCAAATGCTCCCATGCGGTTGTGGTAGTCCACTCGCATACCCGCAACAATACTAAAGTCAGTCGTATTGTCATAGGTATATTCATAGAATGCTCCTAAAGCATTGTCCGTGCGATTGAAATTCCCATCAATACCTGGCACAAAAACTTGTTCGGTATATTGATCCAAGGTAAAACTAATCCCTGTTGTAAATTTGTGTAAGGTATTACTGATAATGGAGTTGAATACAAAATTGGAATACAGACTATTCTGTTTGATATCGTAGCGATTTAACCCAAAATAAGAATCTTGCTTGTGGTAGTTGTATGCCACTTGAATTCCCGCACTTTGAAATGGTAAATCTGGAAATACATAACCGAGTTTGGTCGATAAATCTAATTTTTCTGTATTGATTTCAGAACCCCAAACAGTCGTTGATCCCTTGTCTTTATTCTTGTCAAAGTCAACTTGCCCAGCTACTTTATTGTCTTTCATATAGCGAGCGGTAATAAAATTGACAAGGCCTTTTTCGGCGTTGATATACTGCCAGCGGTTCATCACGTTGATTTGTTCTCCTTTGGGCATGTCTAAGAACCCATCGTGATTTTTGTCGTGATCTCCTGTTCGTAAATTGCCGTGAATAAAGAGAGAAGAACTCCATTTGTCATTGATATGGTAGTTGCCATGTACGTTAGCTTCAAAACGCTCATCGGTAGATCCATATAGGTTGACGAACAAAGGACGATCCGTTGCCGGTTTGATTAATTCGGTATTCAATTGACCGGAAATACTTTCATATCCGTTGATCACAGTTCCTGTCCCTTTCGTCACTTGAATGCTCTCTACCCAGGTTCCTGGGGTAAAAGTCATCCCATATATTTGAGAGGCTCCGCGAACGGAAGGGATATTTTCTTCGGCAATTAAGATATACGGACTTGTTAAGCCTAACATTTTAATTTGTTTGGTTCCTGTGATGGCATCCGTATAATTGACGTCTATTGAGGGATTGGTTTCAAAAGCTTCTGAAATGTTACAACAAGCCGCTTTCAATAGCTCACCACTATTCATGGTGAAACTATTCGTTGTTCCCTTGATTGAGCGACTGGTATTGCGTTGTTTGGTCTTAATAATGACCTCTTCTAAAGACTCTTCAGGTTGTAGGACAATATGATAGGATTGGTTGGCCTTTACTGCTACCGTTTGGTTTTTATAACCAATATAAGAAATTGTTAGGGGCTCATGTTCTATATAGTTGAGCGTAAATTTCCCTTCCATGTCTGTGGCTACCCCCAAAGAGGCATTAGCATAGAAAACAGAGGCTCCAATTACTGGCGTATGGGTTTCATCTACCACTTGTCCTGTAATTGTTTGTTGTGCATATAGCGAAGTTCCTACAGTAAATACTGCAAGAGTAACTAAATTTTTTATCATTTTTTACGAATAAATAGTAATACATAATAGGGGTTTGACCTATAAATAATGGGGTCAAACTAAAATGTAAAATAAAATTTAGGCGTAAAAGACTAAGCGACAATAGAGTTGATAGAGTGGAGGGGCATTGGCCTCCAAGTAATAAGCAAGTGTTTCCTGTTTCTGAGTAGGAACGTACGCCCATGGCGTAGTAAGTGTTGTCCAGCTGTAGTCAGGTAAGATAAAATCGAAATGAGGAGCATAAACCTGTTGAATGTTGTGATCTGATGGATTGGATTTAATCAACTCATCTTGGCAACATTTTTTATCTGCAAATTTCTTTACGGGTTGTTGAACAGGTTTTTGAGTGGAACAACAAGACTTTTCTTCTTGTTGCTCTTCTGCTTTCATTTCTGCTTCCATCATGCATCCTGTTTCCTGATGTGCTTGATGGGTATGCGTATAACGCAGCGGACTGTAATGCGCTTCGCCTTGACAATAGTGCACACTCATTGACCATCCAATATTCGAGAATAGGAAGATCAATAAAAATAGCATACTGACAAGTTGTTTCTTTAGCATGAAACAAAAATAAGAAAAAAAGCACTATTTTGACAGAATAGAAAGTTTTTTGTATAAAATATAGGCCTGAAAAAAGAAAAAATGCCTAGAAGGAATCCCTTATCTTTGGTGACTAAAAACAAAACAAGATGCAAACGATATATCAAACACTATTAGCAGAAACCCTACAAATTATAGCTAGTGAAGCTACAGTGACAGAAAAATTACAACTCATTTGCGAGGTATTGGAAAAGCGCATAGCTCACTATGATTGGGTGGGGTTTTATTTTGCAGATACTGAAAAACGCGTATTGCACTTAGGTCCATATAAAGGAGAAGCAACGGATCATACACTTATTCCTTTCGGAAAGGGAATCTGTGGGCAAGTGGCAGAAAGCAATCAAACCTTTTTGGTAGAAGATGTCACGGCTCAAACCAATTACATTGCTTGTAGCATGACGGTAAAATCTGAAATTGTCGTACCTTTATTCGTTGCGGGAAAGAATATTGGGCAGTTGGACATTGATTCACATACGTTGAATGCCTTCACAAAAGAGGACCAAGCATTCTTGGAAACGCTTAATGCGTCCATCGCTTCTTTATATGTATAAATAATTGCCTGTGAGGAGATTATTATTTTTTTTAAAATAAATCGTGAACTGTGATGTAGATTTAAAAAATAAAATTACCTTTGCAATTGAATTTTAGAACACTAGAATTCGTACATAAAAATCATTAAAGAATATTGGCATGTATTTAACAAAAGAAAAAAAGGCTGAGATCTTCCAACAACACGGAGGTGTAGCTGCAAACACAGGATCTGCAGAAGGACAAATTGCTTTGTTCACTTACA
>JASLHL010000329.1 GCA_030152225.1 Flavobacterium sp.
CACCAAAAGGAGAGATAAAATCCCTTCCCAAAGGTGCAACTGCCTTAGACTTTGCCTTTTCCATCCACTCCGAGATTGGGCTAAAAACAAGGGGAACTCGTGTGAACGGTCGTCTTGTGCCTTTAAATCACATTTTATCCAGTGGTGATCAGGTAGAAATTATCACTTCAGAAAACAAAAAACCCAATGTCAACTGGTTGGACTATGTAACAACAAGTAGAGCGCGCAATAAAATCAAGAGTTCATTAAATGAAAACACCAAGAAAATTGCGGATGAAGGAAAAGAACAACTACAGCGCAAACTCAAGCATTTAAAAATTAATCTAGACGAAAACACCGTTAATGAAATGGTCAGCCACTTCAAGCTCAAGACGAGTCAAGATTTATTTTACCGTGTAGGGGCTGGTTTAATCGACAACAGTCAGCTGAAAGAATACGCTGCTAAACGCAATAATACGCTGTTCAATTTTTTCAAAAAGAGCATCAAACGCGCCCCTTCTACGCCTGTACATCAGGAAACCCAAGACAAGAGCGCCTTGGACTTATTGGTTTTTGGCAAAGACAAAGAAAAGCTCGATTACAAACTGGCCACTTGTTGTAATCCGATTCCAGGAGATGATGTTTTTGGTTTTGTCACCATCAATGAAGGAATAAAAGTACACAAAACAGATTGTCCGAATGCCATCAGTATGCGTTCCAACTATGCGTATCGCATCATGCAAGCGCATTGGATTGCCTCTTCTACTTCATTTAATTTTGAAGCAACGATCAATATTACGGGATTAGACTCGGCTGGTTTAACCACAGAAATCACCAAAATTATCATGGAAAGTAAAGCCGTGAATATCCGAAGTATTGCCTTGAGTGAAAACGCAGGTTTATTCAAAGGATCTATCACAGTTATTGTACCAAACAATGATATTTTGAAAAAAATGATTGCCAATATTAAGAAGATTGAAGGTGTCGATAAAGTGACTCGAGTGAATACCAATTAAACTCAATCAATTGTTGTACCTTTAATTTATAAAACATAATCAATTAATTAATTTTCTCACTAGAGAAAATACAACTATATTTGCATTTTAGTATTTAGTTATGGGAAGCGAAAATAATCAAGAAATAGTAAAAAACGTATTCACTAAATTTTTAGAAGAAAGAGGTCATAGAAAAACCCCTGAACGATACGCTATTTTACAAGAAATTTACGATAGTGAAGAGCATTTCGATATCGAGTCATTGTATATCAAAATGAAAAACAAAAACTATCGCGTTAGTAGAGCTACGCTGTATAATACTATTGAAATTTTATTAGAGTGTGGTTTAGTTCGAAGACATCAATTTGGACAAAATCAGGCACATTACGAGAAGTCGTACTTTGACAAGCAACATGACCATATTATTTTGACTGATACAGGAGAAGTGATTGAGTTCTGTGATCCTCGTATTCAAACCATTAAAAAAACAATAGAAGATATTTTTAACATTGAGATTCACAATCACTCGTTGTATTTCTATGGAAATAGAAAAACGAATGAGGAAGAATCTGAATCCTAATACAACTAATTTAAAACTTTAACAACACAAAAAGAATGGCAGTAGATTTACTACTTGGTTTGCAATGGGGTGATGAAGGTAAAGGAAAAATCGTTGATGTCCTTACTTCAAAATACGATATTATTGCACGCTTTCAAGGAGGCCCAAATGCGGGACATACCTTAGAATTTGATGGAATTAAGCACGTTTTACGTACAATCCCTTCTGGTATTTTCCATAAAGACGCAATCAACATTATCGGAAACGGCGTTGTAATTGACCCTGTTGTTTTCATGAAAGAAATCGAAGGTTTAGCACAATTCAAAATTGATTTTGTAAACCGCTTATTGATTTCTAGAAAAGCACATTTAATCCTACCTACTCACCGCCTACTTGATGCTGCTTCTGAGGCTGCAAAAGGAAAAGCAAAAATCGGTTCTACACTAAAGGGAATTGGCCCAACGTATATGGACAAAACAGGTAGAAACGGACTTCGTGTTGGGGATATTGAATTAGAAGATTTTGAACAAAGATATCGCGCATTAGCAGACAAACATGAATCCATGATTCAATTCCACGATGTGGACATGCAATATAACTTAGCTGAAATGGAAGAAGAATTCTTCCAAGCAGTAAAAGAATTAAAGCAATTAAAATTCATCGATAGTGAAGAATACTTAAACCGTGCCCTAAAAGACGGTAAAACAATTCTAGCAGAAGGAGCACAAGGTTCTTTGTTAGATATTGACTTTGGAACGTATCCTTTTGTAACTTCATCCAATACTACAGCAGCGGGTGCTTGTACAGGTTTAGGTATTGCACCTAACCGTGTAAAAGAGGTGTTTGGTATTTTCAAAGCCTACACTACACGTGTTGGTAGCGGACCTTTCCCTACTGAATTACACGATGAAATTGGTGCAACTATGGCAAGTGTAGGTAGAGAATTCGGATCAGTTACAGGACGTGCTAGACGATGTGGATGGTTGGATTTAGTTGCCTTAAAATACGCTGTTGAAGTAAATGGTGTAACAGAGCTTTACATGATGAAAGCAGACGTATTATCTGGTTTTGATACCTTAAAAGTGTGTACAAAATACAACTACAAAGGAGAAACCATCCATTACCTACCCTATAATATCGAACCTGAAAATGTAGAACCAATCTACGAAGAAATCAAAGGTTGGAAAGCAGACTTAACAGGAATGACTACTTATGATCAACTACCTGTTGAACTAAAAGATTACATTCAATTTATTGAAAACTACCTTGAAGTTCCAGTAAAAGTTGTTTCTGTAGGTCCAGACCGAACACAGACAATTGTAAAATAAATACAGCGAAAACCACTTCTTATCGAAGTGGTTTTCTTTTTTGTTTAGCTTGCTACATAATGAACGAAATAAAGTCTGGGTTTTCCGTTTCTTTTATTCCCTTATTTACCCGTAAATAATCTGACGATGCCATTCCTTATTATTGGGCTTGTTCACTTCAACTAAAGCCATTTCCCCTCCTTGGCCCAGTACTTCCAAATTGAAGGATTCAAAATTTTCAGTAGGATGTTGCGCTTTTATACGTTCAATTTCCTCTTTTAAGCCTTCTACATCAAAGGTATTTAATCTCTCATTGACACTTTCCGCATTGTCAATTTTACCGTAATTCGCTGAAATATGCGTCGTATTGGCGAGCTTTCCATAGTCATAATTAGGTCCTTTATCTGGAGAACCCAGCTCAATATAGTGCTGTAATTCACTTTTTAATCTCGCTAAATCCGCAGAAAAAGCCTTCGGTGTAAAGTCAAAAATAACAAAATTTGCAAACGTATTAGAATACGAAGCCATGACTTCAAAATACACCGTCGTCAAATCAATATTTACATTATCGCGTCGCGTCAGCAGCTTTGCTTTTGAATTAGCGCCTTCTATAGCAACATTACTTCCCAGCAATTCTTTCCAAACCGCCGCTTGAACATCGTTTTCGAAGTGGTCTTTTACATTTGTTTTTATGGTCTGCCAATCGGCCAAGAGGGATTCACTACTTGCCGTAGAGGCATTCAAATAGAGTTTTTCAGAACTAACCGTATACCCACCACCAACATCTGCATGAGCACCAGGAACGAAAATTTCCTTTATTTTATACCCTTCCCTTCTGTGTTGGATCGTTACCAATTCAATAGTCTTGTTCTTGACAAAAATACTAGTCAAAGGAAAATAGTATCTCGCTTCATGGATGGCGGTTAAATGAAGAATTTGATCTACTTTACTCATTTCTTCACTCGTAAAATGAATGTTTGGTTTTTGGAAAAACAAGGACACTACAGTATCATAAATACCGAGGAATTTGACACGAACATTTGAAAAAACGAGCGCTTTTTTGGCAAAGTCACGCGCTAAGGTTGCTCCTCTACTAAATCCGTAAATAACCAACTCTACATCGTCATCGGGATATTTTGCGCGATAAGCATCAAGAAAACTCGTCGCTTTTGTTAATTTGTCCTGATAGGAATATCCTGTAGCCCTAATGGGATTTTCTCCAGTAGCTTTTGCCCAATCCGAATCATCCTTATTATTTTGCGTTCCTATTCCTTCGATGTAAATTCGGTCTGGTATAACACAGGCATCTAGCAACTTGCTAATATTGGTTACATTGCCAAACTTAGTCGGATTTGTAAGCGAATTTATTTGATTATTTCCTGTTCCATCAAAAAACACAGCGAGCATACGCGTCAGTTTTGTTTGTTCGTTTTTCATAATAATTAAAATTTAGGTTACTCTTCTTACACCATGGTCCATACTACTTCGAACAACGTCCCTCTTCCTCGCTCCCAAAGCGCAAAAAAATCAAGACTTCCTGTGTTCAAAAACAGTAGACCCCAGTGTTACATTTGAATTCCACCACTGCCCTAGCTAACCAGTAAACCAAGAGCATGAAGGTACGCGAACAACACTAGCTGCAGTCTAAGTGGATCACTTGCACCTTTCTGATTTCCTGACTCAACTAGCTCCGTAGCAAGTGGATTTCTTTCGTTAAAAAAATAAATGATTTAGTCTTTCCTAAGAGAGTAAGATAAACCCCTTAGGCTCTTTGAGGGTAAGCCTCAATATGCATTTTTGCATTCAGTCTTTACTAAGTTCAAAAAAAAGTAAATGGATCTCTCACGTGAAAAAGGACAGTCTTCTTTCGAATTTAGCGAATTAAGTTTCACTCTTAACTCTTTGTTACAGAAGGTGGTTACAAATTTCATACCACATTTTTGGCTTCAGCTGGTAAAAAACGAAAGCATGCCAGGTTGACTGCCAGGTTCTCCTCATCCTCTTTCCCTTTATTTTTCTTGTATTTCAAGGGGTTACTATAGATTTTTTAAGGACTAGCTGCTGGTTTACTATGCGTTTGCTACTAGTTTCGTTTGGTAAAACAGGCTTGAACTCGTATTACCCCCTTGTTTTACCGAAGAAAGCCAAAAGAAAACTAGTTCAATCAACCTCCACGGCTTTCGGTTTACTCTTTCCATAATTTATTCTAAAGGCAAATATAACTTCGTATATTTTGTGTAAATTTGAAAAAAAATATAGACTTGAGAACATTCTATTTCTTTATCCTATTTACGCTACTGAGCTTTTCTAGCTATAGTCAAGATAAAAACAAGATTATCATTCATCATGCAGATTTGTCGGATCGAAACCAAGCAGAGTTGCCAGATGCGACATTGTTAAGGGGAAATATTACGGCAGAACACAATGGCATTATATTGAACTGTAATACCGCCTATTACTTTGAGAAAGAAAACTACATCAAACTGTTGGGTGATGTGCGCATGAATCAAGGCGACACCTTGTTTTTAGACAGTAAATATGCCGAATACAATGCCATCAATGGATTTGCTTATGCAGAAGGAGATGTTGTTGTACGTTCTCCGGATTCTACTTTAGAAACGGATACGCTTCGTTTCAATCGCAACGAAAATTTAATCTACTACAATACGCCTGGAACGATTGTCAACAAAGGAAATATCCTAAAAAGTCAATCGGGAAAATACTTTTTATCGGAGAAAAAATTTCAATTTTTCACGGCAGTTACCATCACCACAACGCAAGGTACAATTGTAAAATCTAATCACTTGGATTTTTATGAAGTTCCGGAGCATGCTTATGTATTTGGTCCTTCAACAATTACGAATAAAGAGGATCACATCTATACGGAGAACGGCTATTACGACGTCAAGCACGACTTGGGCAAGATGGTCAAGAACTCCTATATCTGGTATGATCAGCGGAAAATAGAAGGTGATTCTATCTATTACAATAAGCTCAATGAGTTTGCTTCGGCTACCAATCACGTCCGCATTACAGATACCATCAACAAATCGAAGATTACCGGCCATTATGCTGAGCTCTATAAATTACAGGACTCCATGTTTGTTACCCAAAAAGCGTTGGTCAGTATGCTGACTGAAGAAGGCGATTCGGTTTGGTTTAGTGCCAAGCGCATCGTTTTGACGGGACCTGAAAAAGATCGGATTATCCGTGGTTATCACGATGCGCGTATTTTTCGCGATAGCATGAGTGGTAAAGCCGATTCTATCCATTGGAGTGAGAAACTGGGGTTAACTCAGCTGATTCGACGTCCTGTGCTTTGGAATGGCGATAGCCAAGTAACGGGAGAAGTCATGCATTTATTGAGCAACCTTGAGACCAAACAAATGGATTCGATCAAGGTCTTAAACAATGCCTTTATCATTGAAAAAGACACCTTAGGCGCAGGCTACAATCAGGTCAAGGGAGTTAACCTCTACGGCAAGTTTGTAGCGAATAAGCTCAGCGAATTAGACCTCGTTAAAAATGCGGAGATGATTTACTACGCCTACAATGAGAAGAATGAATTTATTGGCATTGACAAGGGAATTTGCAGCCATATTAACGTGGGCTTTAGCGAGAATGAAATTAGCAGTGTGACGCTATTCGTCTCGCCAGAGAGTCAGCTGTATCCCGATCATATGCTACCCGAAAATGCTCGATTCCTCAAGGATTTCATTTGGCGGGGGGATGAAAAGATAAATTCGTTAGCTGATATTTTCAGTGAGGAAGAAATCCAAGACGAAGAAGATAAAAAAGAAGAGCGATTACAAAAACAACAGGAGGCCAATGAGCCGATAGAGATTCAAAAAGAAACATTAGCGCCTCCAACAGAACCCAAAAACAAACTAGAGAAAAAAGACGCTAAATAGAAATGAAAGAAGATTTTTTAAAATACCAAGCACAGACTTCACCTAATCCGTTGGCTATGGAAATTTCCCATGCGAAAGGATCTTATATATACGACAAAAACGGAAAAGCTTACTTAGACTTTGTAGCAGGTGTTTCTGCTTGTACCTTAGGGCATCAAAACCAAAAGGTTAACGATGCGATTAAAGCACAGCTAGACAAATACTCACACGTGATGGTCTATGGGGAATACATTCAGGATCCTGCTGTAGAATTCTGTCGCCTATTGGCGGAAAATATTCCGGCGCCCCTCAATAAAACCTACCTGGTGAATTCGGGAACTGAAGCAACAGAAGGAGCGCTAAAACTAGCGAAACGCGTAACGGGAAGAAGCCAATTAATCTCTTGTTTCAACGCCTATCACGGCAATACGATGGGATCCATGAGTGTCATGGGCTTTGAAGATCGCAAGCGCGCCTTCCGTCCTTTGTTACCTGATGTGGATTTCATTCACTTCAACAGTGTGGAGGATTTAGAAAAAATCACAACACGTACAGCGGGAATCATCTTGGAAACGATTCAAGGAGGAGCGGGATTTGTTGAGCCCTTTGACGGTTTCTTAACCAAAGTGAGAAAGCGCTGTGATGAAGTTGGTGCTTTGATGATTGTCGATGAGATTCAACCTGGATTTGGTCGTACAGGAAAACTATTTGGTTTCCAAAACTACGACGTTATACCTGATGTGATTGTAATGGGTAAAGGAATGGGCGGTGGAATGCCTGTAGGTGCTTTTACTGCAAGCGATGAACACATGAATCTCTTGTATGACAATCCGAAATTTGGCCATATCACCACTTTCGGTGGTCACCCAGTCATTGCGGCAGCGAGTTTAGCAACCCTAAAAGAGCTCGTAGAGACGGATATTATGGCACAAACCTTGGAGAAAGAGCAACTATTCAGACAGTTACTCGTTCATCCTTTGATTACTGAAATTAGAGGACGTGGACTGATGATCGCTCCTATGACACCTAGCAGTGATATTACCAATCGCGCTATCGTAAAATGTCAAGAAAAAGGACTAATTTTGTTCTGGCTTCTATTTGAAGGAAAAGCAATACGCATCACTCCTCCGTTAACCATTAGCGAAACGGAAATAAAAGAAGGATGTGCCATCCTACTAGAAGCTTTAGATGAAGTTCAAAAAGAGTTAGGTTTATAACTTTTTTTAATTAACGCACTAAAAGAAAACAATGGATTTCAATAAAAACGAAGAAGAAGAAAACAATTTATCCCTTGCTCGTTTTGAGTCAATGCTCAAGACGAATAAGATTTTGTTTTTCGATTCGGAAGAGTTTGAAAATATCATCCTGCATTACCTGGATTCAGGTAAAATAAACTTGGCCAAAAAAGCACTAAAATTAGCGTTGGACCAACACCCTACTTCAATTGGATTAAAATTGGTTGAAGTGGAGATATTAATTTTTCAAAATAAACTAGAAGCGGCAGATCGCCTGCTCGATGAAATAGAAAATGTAGAACCTCACAATGACGAAATCTACATACACAGAGCGAGTATCTACTCCAAAAAGGGAAACCATCTAGAAGCTATTAAAGCTTTAGAAAAAGCCTTAACCATTACCGAAGATTTAGCTGATATCTATTCCCTACTGGGCATGGAGTATCTCTTTATTGATGAAGTCGAAAAAGCAAAACAAAGCTTTATTCTGTGTTTGGACAACGATGACGAAGATCAATCGACCTTGTACAACATCATTTATTGCTTTGATTTTTTAAATGAAATAGAAGAAGCGATTAGTTATTTGGATTCCTTCATCAATAAGAATCCCTATAGCGAAATTGCTTGGCATCAGCTCGGTAGACAATACTATGCCTTAAAAAATTACGAAAAAGCAGTCTGGGCGTTCAACTATGCGACCCTAATTGACGAACATTTTTTGGGTGCGTATTTAGAAAAGGGAAAATCACTAGAGAAGTTACAGCAATACCAAGAAGCTATCGACAACTATATGATTACGTTAGAGTTAGATGCTCCTTCTTCCTATGTTTTACTGCGCATTGGAATTTGCTATGAAGCCTTGAACAATTTTCCTTTGGCCATTCAGTATTACAAGAAAACCGTACACGAAGATCCGATGCTCGACAAAGGTTGGATTGCCTTAACGGATATCTACATCAAAGAAAATCAATTTGACAAAGCACTTGTAACCTTGCAGAAGGCCATTCAAATCGATGAATTAAACGAGCGTTATTGGGTGCGCTATGCTGTGCTCAACCGCAATTTACTTCAATTCAAAGAAGCAGAATTAGGCTATAGAAAAGCAACGGAGCTAGGCGAATACATTTTGGATTATTGGATCGATTGGGCGGATATTTTATACCTCTTAGAAGAATACGATAGCGCCATTGATAAATTGACTCAAATTGAGCGTACTCATCCACATGCAGCAGAAATATACTATCGATTAGCTGTTTTTCACCTCGCAAATAACAAGAGCGAAGAAGCACTCCTGTGGTTAGAGAAAGGATGGGCTACGGATGCAGAAAAGGTTTCAATTATAGCCAACTTATTTCACACCCAATGGGAAAATCCGATCCTACAGCAAGCCATAAAAAATTTCACCAAATAAAAGAATAGCTATTCACTTGCCTGAATAGCTGTTTCATTTTAATACTTTGTGTTATGATTAAGAAACAATATGGATTAATTGGTAAAGACATCACTTATTCTTTCTCGCAAAATTATTTTACGGAGAAGTTCAAACAGTTAGGGCTTACCGACAGCGCCTATGTCAACTTCGATATGGCTAAAATTAGCGAGTTTGGCGATCTTTTAGAACGCCAAGACAACCTTAGAGGGTTAAACGTAACCATTCCGTATAAACAGGCTATTATCCCCTATTTGGACAGTCTTTCCAAAAAGGCAAGACAAATTGGGGCGGTAAACACCATCCGCATTACGAAGAAAAACAAACTAAAAGGCTATAATACGGATTGGTATGGGTTTTATCATTCACTCAAGCCCCTGCTGAAAAAGCAGCACACACAAGCGTTGATTTTAGGTACGGGAGGGTCGAGTAAGGCGGTTGAATTTGCCTTGCTCAAATTGGGCATAGCCTATAAATTCGTTAGTCGCACCAAGCAAGACAATGAATTTACTTATGAAGACCTCAACCAAGAGATCATCACGCGTTATCCGTTAATCATTAATACAACTCCTTTGGGGACTTTTCCTCAAGTAGATGATAAGCCTGCTATTCCTTACGAATACCTGACGGAGCAACACTTAGTCTATGATTTGATCTACAACCCGGAGAAAACCACTTTCTTGCGCTTAGCCGAAGAACGTCAGGCCACCATAAAAAACGGACATGACATGTTGATCTTACAAGCAGAAAAAGCGTATAAAATATGGTCTAAGCGGTTTCAACAAGATTAATTCTTTAAAATCAAGTTTATTTATTACGTATTAATCCCATTATTTCCTTTTACTTTAGATATTTTTTACTAAATTTGAGAATATAAGAAATATCCTAATCGAGGAATATTGTTGTTAATTATAAGATTTTTATACCTATGTTAGAACACAAGAATGAAAACCTGCACGAGCTAGCAGATGGACAAAATCCGGAATCAACTACCCCTAATTCTGCACACCTTGCTGAACGAGAGAAAGCTCTAGATTCCATCACTGCATCAAATGCTGAGGAAGGCGAAGACAACGATGTACATGAGAAAAATGACATCACAATCCTAGATTATGAAAAGCTGGATATGGAACAACTCACTACAGAGTTGGAGAAGCTTATTCACGCGTATAAAATCACAAATATCAAAGATATTGTCGAAGATATTAAAAAAGAATTCTATCGACAGTTTACTGATTTTATAGACGAGAAAAAAGAAGCTTTCTTAGAAGAAAATCCCGATGCAACAGCCAGTGATTTTGACTATAACTTCCCATTAAAAGCAACTTTTGACGCCTTATACCACGACTTCAAGTCGAAGAAAAATGCGTATTACAAAGAATTGCAAAATAATTTAACGGTAAACTTAAACAAGCGCATTGCGATTATTGATCGCATTAAAGACCTTGTTGACACCAGTGAAAACAAAACAGATGCCCTAAAACTATTAGGTGATCTTCGCGATGAATGGAAAAATGCAGGACCTATTCCCAAAGATAAATACAATCACGTTTGGAATAACTATCACTTCCATATCGAGCGTTTTTACGATCAATTGCATTTAGATCGAGAGTCTCGAGATTTAGATTTCAAATACAATCTGGATCAAAAGCAAAAAATAATTGTAAGAGCTGAAGAATTACTTCATGAAGATGATGTAATCAAAGCCTTTAGAGAGCTTCAAACCTTACACCGTATTTGGAGAGAAGAAATTGGCCCCGTAGATCGCGAAATCAGAGAGGAAATCTGGGAAAAATTTAGCGATCTAACCAAACAATTACACGATAAACGCGAATTGTTATTTGAAAATTTAAGAGAAGGAGAAAAAGAAAACCTCGGACTAAAAGTTCAAGTGATCAGTCAAATCGATATCTTATCCAAACAGGATATTACCTCCCATACCCAATGGCAAAAAGAAATTAAAAAAGTAGAAGAATTGCGCAATCACTTCTTCTCTATTGGTAAAGTCCCTCAAGAAAATAATGAAGAAGTCTGGAACTTGTTCAAATTAGCAACGAGAAACTTCAATACGAGTAAGAATAAATTCTACAAAGACCTCAAAAAAGTTCAACAAAAGAACTATAGCGAAAAGCTAGCCTTAATCGAGAAAGCCTTAAAGTACAAAGACAGTGAGGACTACGATAAGGTGACGCCAATCATGAAGCAAATTCAAGAGGATTGGAAGAAAATTGGACATGTACCAAGAAAGTATTCTGATCAATTGTGGAAGGATTTTAAAGATGCGTGTAACTTCTATTTCGACCGCTTACATACAGTTCGCAACAACGAAAATCAGGAAGGAAACGAAAACTACAACAAGAAGAAAGATTTCTTAGAAGAGCTTAAATCTTTTGAATTAGTGGGCGACCACAAAACAGATTTAGAGGCTATCAAAGAAAAAATAAATACATGGAAAAACATTGGAAATGTTCCGCATAACAAGCGTTTCATTGAAGGTAAATTCAACAAAGTGCTGGATATTTTATTTGATAAACTAAGCTTGAGTAAAAGAGAAGCCGAATCAATGAAATTTTCAAATCGCTTGGATGATTTACTAGAATCCAATGACAAACGAAAATTACAACAAGAAGCTATCTTTATTCAACGCAAAATTGAAGAGCTTCACAGTAATATCTTACAGCTAGAAAATAACCTAGCCTATGTGTCTAATGCCACCAAAGACAATCCTCTTGTAAAAGAAGTGTACAAAAACATTGATAAATACAGAGATGAATTGAAAATTTGGGGAGACAAACTACAACAGATTAGAAATCTTGATGCATAAAAAAAGCTGGTTTTCAACCAGCTTTTTTTATGTTATGGGAGAAGGGAAATGGGTATATGAACCACTCCCATTTCCACTCACCATTCACCACGTACCACTTACCACTTACCATTCACTCCTTTCCAAACCCCGATCAATCCCAAGGGCAAAAACAGAGAAAACCAAAACAGCAGTATTGCATTAGCCCCACTATCGAGGAGTAAAGTGCTAAAAAACTGTTGGATTCCTTGGAGTCCCAATAAAGCTTCTGTAGAAATAAAGCCAATCAACAAACTGATACAGCCTGCTTTGGTCCAAAAATTCAAGGCTAATTTTCCCTCTTGTAGTAAGAGTGCAATTCCTAAGGCAGTAAAAATACCCAACATATTCAAGTGGATGAAGCCGACGATCCAGCTTCTCAATCCAAGCAAAGAGGTTGCGACACTTTCGATCAGCGTTAGGATCTGAATACCGATTCGCATGACTAAACAAACGCCAACAAAAAGTAAGAGTCCTTTAACTAAGGGGATCGTTACTATTTGTTTTTCTCTGAGTTTACGGTATAAAGGCCACATAAAATATCCCATAGCTCCTGTTTGCAACAACACCCCTACTCCATTGATATAGTAGAATATAGGCGCTTCAATATACCAGCTTACTGCTAAGGCATAGGTCAATACGACCGACGTAATCCACAACCCATAAAAGCGATAAAACAGCTGCTGATCCATGGCTTGTGGAAATACTTTCGCAAACAAAAGTGCGAGAAAAGCAGTAAAAAACCAGCCATCAAATTGAAAGTGCAGAAAGAATTGAATACACAGTTGAAAAAAGATAGCTGCTTTGCCCATCATTCCAATGGCTGGACCTAAGAACCAGACCCCTAAGGTAGAAAAGAGCATAAAAAACAGGGCTGTTTTCACCAAAAGAGCCAGCTGTTTATTAGCCACGGTATTAAACTTCCAAAGGCGATAAACAAAGGCATAGGAACACAAAATATGGAGGGTGGAAAAGAATATCGAAGGCGCCGCATACCCTTGAAAGGGAAACGTCAGGGCCATACCGACAACCGCAACCTGTGTCAACCAAAACAACCGCTGGTAAAAACGAGTTTCTGTGGGGGTATTGGGTGTAAAATGCGCAACGAACAACACATAGACCAACAGGTACAACCAACCCAATAAAGCAATATGAGAATGGGCGTGTAAAACATATAAAAAGGTTAACCCCTCAAGGGGGAAAACAAAAGTGCTACGCAATAAAACCCCAAACAATGCAGCAATTAAAAAATTGAAAAAGAGAATCCTGTAGTAGATGGGTTTCATGATTGACGCAATAAAAATAGGCTATACTAAGGTAAGAATCTTCTGTTGGACGTGAAAATTTAACCTCAACTTTCTCCACCAAAAATATCGTCTCTTGATCGTTATTCCCCCTTTATCTGGACTCATTTTTTTGCCTTTCTCTTCAATAAATACATAAAAAAAGAGGTTGTTTGCACAACCTCCTTCTTCCAATTTAAAATCTTACGTATCAACTTACAATTGGATTTTACTTACAATATCTCCATTGGTATCTATTTGAGGTTCTTTCCCCTCTTCTTTCGGCATACGTTTGGTTTTATTCGTTACATAGGCTATTCCTGTTTTTGGATGTACTGCCACGGTATTCGGGTGTGATCCCGTTTCTAATTCCGCTACTACAGCATAGGTTTTCCCATCTACAATAGCCGTTTTTCCGCTTTCTCTATTGGCTAATACAATTTTATTTGCCGTTGGTGCATACTTCACCCCTAACGATCCGCCTTTAAACTTTACCACTTGTAAAAGCTCACCTGAATCTGCATCAAGTACCGTTAATCCCGTAGATGAATTGGTTACGAATAATCGTCTTCCAGCCTCATCAATCGCCACGTTAATTGGGCTTTCACCTCCTGAAGCAAACTTTTTCACTACTTTTTTACTTTTAGGGTCAATGATAATCACTTCATTGGTTCCCATATTGGTAGCATAAAGCTTGTTTGTTTTCGTATCAAAAGCAAGTCCTGCTGTGTAAATCCCTGTATTTTCGATATACCCTTCTAACTCATCTTTGGCTCCATTAATAACCCAAACTTTCCCCTCTTCTTGTGTATCGGAAGCGTAAATCGTATTGGTCTTTTCGTCAATGGCGATTTCTCTATTGTGGCCACTCTCATTTGTTCCTGCGATCACTTTTACTGCACCCGATTTCAGGTCTACCACCGTAATTGCATTGGTAATCGTATTGGTTCCGTACAATTTTTGCGTTTTCTCATTGACAGCAATGCCAAACACAGGATTTCCCTGTACGTTGAATTCTTTTTCTACCGCTAGTGTCGTTCCATTTAATTTATAGATGATCCCTTCTTTGTTTTTAAAATCAACCACAGAGGCAACATATACTCCATTGTCAACACTATTATAGGCTAATTCATACAGTCCTTTTCCAACTTTTGTACTTTTGTCAATCGTTTGTGCAACTGCTGTAGTAGAAAGTGCTAGTAAGCAAGCACCTGCTAAGGTAATTTGTTTTGTGTATTTCATAATTATTTGGTATTAAATTGATTTCTATCTAATTCGATCATCCAGGCAAAGGCTTGTTGCCAATACCAGGCCCCGTGTTTGCCCATGGGATCTATTTTTAATTGGTAAGGCAAGGATATTTGCCCTTGTGCGTATTGAACAAAAGCCTGCACATCTTCATCCATATGCACGACTTGGTTGACTCCTATTTTACGGTTTTCCCTTCCGCCTGCATAGAAGAAATACATTTGTTCTTGAATCTGTTGCTGCTGTTGGGGAGTAAAATCTGCCATATACGCTTGCAGCTGTTGGTTGTCCTGCCATAGGGAAGGTGAGAAAACGCCAACTTTCCCAAAAACTTCGGGATAGGTTAGTCCGCCATATAACGAGATTAACCCACCCAGCGACCCTCCTGCGATTCCCGTGTACTCTTTTTGTTTCAAGGTGCGGTAATTCGCATCAACATAAGGCTTTAGCGTATGAACCAAAAAGGACAAATACGCTTGACCTTCTGCTTGGGGCGTTTGACTAGTTGGAAAAAAAGCATATTCTTTTTCTCTTCTATTCTTTTCATATTCGTGATCGATTCCCACCACGATATAATGATCACCTAAGCGTTCTATTGTTTCGTCGATTCCCCATTCAACAGGTCCCAATCGCCCTTCCGAAATAGCTTCATCAAAGAGATCTTGTCCATCGTGCATATACCAAACAGGGTATTGCTGTTTGGAACTTGCATAGGCTTTAGGCAGATAAATTCGTATCGTTCGCGTTCGTTGGAGTTCGGGCATGATAAAGTTTTCCAGTACAACTAAATCATCAGGAGCTGTAGAAGCTGGATATTGATCTCGCCAAGCTTTGATGGTGTTGTTGAGGATCAAATCGCGATCGACTAGGTGATCGTGTAGATTTAGTAATCGCCCTGTAGTGGAACATTCCAGTGTTTGCCAGGATCCTCTAGTCACTTTATACTCTAATATTCCTGCTGGAATATCATGGAGAACAATACTGTAAGCTCCATGACTTCCGGGGTTGGGTTGCAGGGTATACGCTTGATCTTTTGGGTTCCATCCATTGAAGTTACCCGTAATATAAATCGCTTCGCTTGTATGGGCTGCAGCTTCAACGGTGAGGTTGATTTGCACTGAATAGCCCCTTTGAGCTTGTACTTTCATGGTTATCAATCCTATTAGTATTATTCCTAATACTTTTATCTTCATCTTTTTACTTTCTATTCACTTTAAATAATCCTTGAGGTTTGCCTCCTTTTCCGATCGCAATCGCTGGTTTGGCGGTTGAGAAATCGCTAGACAATTCATAGAATCCAAGCTGAGCCTCGCTTACCACACGGATAAAGCGCTTATTGTCTATTTTGGAAACCCCCAAAGCAGCAGCTGGTGTTTCAACCAAGGTTACCCCTTCAATTTGGATGGGTGTTACACTTTTGGTTTTGATATCAATGCTTACATATTTCCAAATTGGCGTTAGATTAATGGTTTGTGGATCCGTCAAAGCAATCTCATTTACTAAGGTGATAATCTTGCCTTTCTCCACAAAAATCGTCGAGAATTTACCTGAAGCTACTTGGCTAAATAGGGTGTTAAAATCCAATTCCCACGAAGCATCTACTTCATTAGAGCCATTTTTAATACGCGCAATTTTAGATTGATCCCCTAACCCACCAGTTTTGACTCCTTGTGTGATAAAGTACAAATCTTTATTCTCATCGAAATAATACAGCGGATTTTCATCTACAAAGGCAATATTACCTGTATTTTTTACCGTAGTATGCGCCAACCACTGACCAGATTTCAAATCGATAACCGCGAGGTGAACGTCTTTGGATACCCCATCAAACATCCCTCCTTGTGCCCCTTGATTTTTTCCAAAGGTCACATCCGCATATAATTTATCTCCATTTACGGCGAGTAAATGCTGTCCAATCGCTCTAAAGTTTACACCAGTCAATTGGTACTCATTTTCGATCTGTTGGATTTGTGTGGCATAATCGCCTAGTTTTCCTTTTTTCACCATAGATACCGGGTCAAAAAGCTGAATTTCAGTTGGGTTTGCTCCTTCAAAATAGTATCCTGTCAGATGATCATTGGAAAGCACAAAATTACCTGAACCTGCAATTTTCGGTTCTACTGCAATAGATTTCGTGGTATAAAACCCTTTATCATCAAAGACAAACTGCCCTAAACTACGTCCGTTATTATCGTCAAACATGCGGTACACACGATCACCATACTGACGGTATCCGCCCATTCCACCAGATGCGGTTGTATTTCCCGTAGCATTGTCAATGGTTCCAGATGGCAACGTCGGATATCCTTTTAAGAATCCATTTTTAATTGGTCCTTTTCCCTCCGATAAGGTCATCACAAAATACATAGCCGATGTCTCCTCTGGTCCTTCTGGATCAATGGGTGTTGTACTATCATCGGAAGAACATCCTGTAAAGATGAAAGGCAAAATAAAAGCCAAGGATAGTATTCGTTTCATTGTTTTCATAGATTAATTAAGTTTATAGTTGAACTTGAGATAGCAGCTTCGACCTGCTTTTTGGATTTTATAATAGTCGTATAAATCTTGATTCAGTAGATTTCGCACTTCGATTCCCATGGACCATCCCTGTACGGGCCACTCATAAACCATACCTAGGGTCAGGGAGGTTTGATCAGGCACGATGTTTTTCACCTCGCCTTTGCTACTGCCAAATAGACCTAAGAAACCATCGGGTTCCATAGATTTATCGATGGGTTGGATGTAAAATTCTCGTACAAAATTGAGGTTTGCATAGAAAGTCACCCCATCCTGTGGTGTGAAAATGGCTTTGTATTTACTCTCAGCCCCTACATTGGCAAAGAAATACGGAATATTAGGCACGCGATTTCCCTTTAGCCATTGATCGGCCAATTGATCAAAACGACCATAGCGGATGCTCTGCCAAGTAAAATTGCTGTAAAACTTTGTTTGATTGGTTAGCTTGAATGTAAAATCCCCTTCAAATCCATAGCCTTTGGCTCGTTCCTTATTGACAAATAGCGATAAGGGAGGATTTCCAGCAGCGAGGACAATAATATCTTTCGTTTGGCGATAAAACGCATGTAGGCTGTATTCAAATCGCCCCATCTGCTGATCAATACCCAAATTAAAATTTAAACTTTGTTCGGGCTTTAGGTCAAAATTCGACGCAATAAAGAAATTGTCACCGAAAAGTTCACTATATCCTGGTAAGCGACGAGCATCTTCAACAGAAAAGCGCAAACTCGTCGTTTCTTTCCATTGGTATTTTGTTGCAATCGCCCATCCCCAAGCGTTATTTGAAGTACGATGTAAATCAGCAGTTCTCAAATCTACTTGATAGGCGGTATTCAAACCCTCACTCGAATAGTTGTAATTTTTTACCAAGAAATTGGTTTCAAAACGGTTTTGAAACCACTGACTCGTGATCCCCATGGCTAGGGTGTTTTTTTTGTAATAGGCGGGAATCTCAATCATGGGTTGTTGCGTCGTTTCAATCTGTTTCCCATAGACATCCGTTCCAATGCGCTTGGTGTAATTATAGCTGTTGTTGAGCCACAGTTGATGGGATTTATTCCACTGCCATCCTAAGAGTGTTCGACTTGTAAAAAACGTCATATCAATAGCGGCATAGCTGGGATGGTCTCCCTCACCCCTATATCCTCTTGGCGTAAATTCGCCTAGCCAATTATATCGTCCTTGTAAAGTATCAATCACGCGATTTTTAACCACATTGTACGCAAAAAACTGATCCACAGTGAGTCGATCGTTAATCCATTTCTTTTTATAGCGCAAGGTAGGAATCAAGCTGTGCTGTCTATCCTCTATTCCGCCATACGGTGTTAGCATGGTTGTTGGACTGTGTTGCACTTGTTTGTCTAAAGCGTAATAACTCAAATCAAACTGAAGTAAATCTGCTGCTTTTACATTCGTTAGCCCCACATACATAGTGGTATAATAGTGTCGGTATCGGTTGTGAAAGAGATGCACTTTATCTCTAGTCTTGGCTAACTCAGGATCGGGCGTACGGATTTTATAGTCATTGTCTGCGTAGTTAGAGAAAAACTCTCCCCCAATAAACACGTGATCATTGAGGTTGTAATGTCCACGTAAAGCAGTGCGAACGGTATTAAAAGAACCATATTCGACAGAAGCGCGCAATGCATTGGATTGGTTGACATTCGAAACTAAGTTAATTGCACCGCCTAAAGCATCACTGGCAAGGTAAACGGGAATTACGCCTTTGTACACCTCTACTTTACTGATTAGATCCAGGGGGATATTGGATAAATTATATCCATTGCCTAAATAGTTGAGCGGAATCCCATCTTTGAAATAACGAATGGCCGACCCCTGAAAACCATTTAGATTTACACTAGTCTCACCGCCTAATCCACCACTTTGTCTTATGCGCACCCCTGTGGTTCGATTCATCAAATCACTTAAAGAAGCAGGACGAACAACGTGGTTCTTAGCATCCACTTCTACAGCGCGTATAATACCGCGATTGACTTCCGCCTCTTCTGATTTTCGCGTAATTTCAATGGCCTCTAAAAGTGTAGTGTCTTTAGTTAACTGAATCGTATGTGTACTCCCATTAAAAAGAGCTAGCGGTTGTTGAGCTGTTTGATAGCCTTCAACAAAAACGACCACCTGATAGGTTTTTTCTTCTTTTACTTCCAAGTGGATTCGACCGGATGCATTGGCTGTATACGCTTGTTGATCGAGGTACAATACCGCCCCAGTCAATGGCTGATTCGCTTGATTTTCAATCGTAAATTCCACCTTGTGTTGGGCGACTAATGCCGTAGTTGAAAGCAATAAACCGAAAAGAAGTAGTTTGTTTAGCACGCTTACTATTTATATTTAGTTTAAATAAAAACAAAAGTATACTAAAAAAGTTGATTAACAAGAATTATTCTAAATAATGTTTTGGTGAGTAGTGAGTGGTGAGTAGTGAGTGGTGAGTAGTGAGTAGTGAGTAGTGAGTAGTGAGTGGTGATGGTTTTTTGGCTTACAATTTGTAATATGACTCTAAAATTTAAGCCATGAAAACACATAAAGATTTAGAAGTATGGGTTATGAGTATAAATTACGTGAGTGATATATATAAATTAACCGATAGCTTCCCTAAAACTGAGTTATATACTTTAACTAGTCAAATAAGAAGAAGTGCAGTATCAATCCCTTCCAATATAGCGGAGGGAAGTGCGAGAGGGAGTTATAAAGAATTTATCCGGTTTTTATACATCGCCTTAGGAAGTTTAACTGAATTAGAAACTCAATTAATAATTGCCACAAATCTACAGTTAGCTGTAATAGATGACCTGTATTTTAATCAATTGACAACCATTAAAAAAATGATTTTAGGTTTGGTAAGATCAATAAAAAATAAAATGGGGAGTAGTGAGTAGTGAGTAGTGAGTAGTGTTGTTTGTTCTTTGTTGTTTGTTCTTTGCTCTCTCACCAAAACCACCTCTCACCTCTCACCTCTCACCAATCACCACTTACCACTTACAACAAAGGACGTTGACTTTTTTCGCGTTTATTGAAATAGATAGCCAACAAAATAAAGAATAGTAAGTAAGCGATATTAAAGCCAGCAGCGCTAATCCATGCTTTCAAAAGTCCATCAGGCAATAGTAATTTAATTGGTTGCTGATACAGGGTGATAAATACAGGAGAAATAAACCCCACCCATTTAGGCAGTACAGTTTTTCCGCAAAACACGAGAATCGAAAACAACAGCCAACCGAATAGCAACACTGCAATAGCTGTGCCCCAAGCAATGTAAAGCACTTTGGTAAATCCTGCGGCCATTTCGATTAAATAAGCATGTGCACTGGGATCTGTATGATAAATGGCTTTAAACAATTCTCCACTATAATAAAAATCAGCGTGTCCTAATGGCATTAATACAACACTAATGACTAAGATAAAATAGGTCAACCAAGCGTGTGCTTTTGTTTTATCTTTAAAGAATTGATAGGCTAGCCATACGCCTGGTAAGAATAAAAAGGCTGACATCGACGCAAGAAGTGCGCCCCACATTAAGCGTTCTGTCGAACCTTCGATCATGAGCAAGGCTAAAGTGTGATCCAATTGGTCTACATAGGTTTCTGTAAATAAAGGGTATTTTGCCGGGTCGACGTGAAACCCTACAATGAGAATATCACCAATGACCCAAAGGATTGAAGCAATAATACTAGAAATAAAAGACCACCTAATTTTTGTTGAATAATTCATATGTAAGAAATAATATAGTTACGTTATTTAATTTTACTACTTGTTTTATGCGTTTAATTCTCTGTGTTACCTTGTGCATCAAGGAGTTGTACGGATTCAGCAGTTGTCTTGTTCTTGAGTTTCTTAGCACTGCGCACTACCGCATACAGGACAAGTCCAAAGATGATCCAATCAATTGCTGCACTTGCCCAATACACACTGCTGACGCCATAAATAGCAGGTACGATAAGCAACACGGGAATATAAAATACCAGCTGACGGAGTATACTGATGATGGTTGCGGGTTTAGCATCTTCAATGGCAGGAAACCACACCATGGCCATAAATACAAAAGGCAAAACCAACAGCACACTCATGTACAAGCGAAAATCAAACAGTTGTTGGGATAAAAACTCCATATTGGGAATCATAACCGAGAGTAAAGCTGAAGGATAAAGCATAACAAGCAACCAAAAGGGCAATAACACAGCCAATCCTGTTAGTGAAAACAAGCGATACGCCTTGATACTGCGCTCGTAGTTCTTTGCGCCATAGTTCATCCCTGCAACAGGTTGTAAAGCGCGCATCAACCCCCAAAGCGGGGTATTTAATAGGATATAAAAGCGATTAACCGCAGTAAAAAATGTAATATCTTCTGCTGTTCCATATTTGGCCAAGGCATTGAACACGACAATATTTTGAATGACAATCATCACCATCATAATAAAACCAGGCATCCCCAAAGCGAGTGTTTCTTTTATAATGGCTTTATTTTTTTGCAAGGACCAGAACTTCGTTTGAAAAGAGGCCTTTCCTCCTGCATAATACCATACTCCTAAGAGGGTGTAAATCAGCATGGAACTATTGGTTGCCCAAGCAGCACCAGCAACTCCCCATCCGAAAGTGGAAATAAATAAGGGTTTTAACGCTAAATCGACCAAGAGTCCAATAGCAATCATCCACGCGGCTGTTTTCATTCTTCCTTCTGCCCGTACAATCATGTTTAAGGCTAAACCGTGGATCCAGAAAAAGCTTCCCAAAATTGTCACGCGAAAATACTCCACACCAAGCGTGAGAATTTCATCTCGTCCGCCCATCATATACACCAATTCTTCAGCAAAAATGTAACAGGGAATCGTTAGGACAATTGAGAAAAGAAGGGTCAAATAATTGACCGTTCCCATGGACTTTTCGAGCTTAGCTGTATCTTTTGCACCGATCCAGATGCTAATAGCCGAGCCAATTCCCGTGCCGATTAACGTTCCAAATCCCTGTGCAAATTGCGCCAACGGATAGGCTATCCCCACGGCAGCCAAGGCTGTATTACTCACAAGATGTCCGACAAATAAGCCATCTAAAAAATTGTTTAATCCATATAAAACCATAGCTACAACAGCGGGCCAAGCCAATTGTACCATTACCTTGGGCAATTTTCCTGCTACAATAAGTTGTCTTTGTTTATCCATATCACTTTGTTTTTATTTCGATCTAATGATCTCGAATGCAACCCTTTAGACTCTTACTTCTTTTTTTTAGGAAGCAAGAGAAATTCTTGTTTTTTATTAAGAATCATTCTAAACAATTACTATCTTTGCGCAAAGGTAACGGCAAACGTTCACCACGATGTCCCAAATACGGATTAAAATGTCCGTCAAAAAAAATGATGCTATGGCGATGACGTTGCGCTTATATGACTTGAAGCACAAGCACACTTTAGTAGAGAAACACTATCCTACCTCTTTTTTTGATTTGGATGAAGGGGGCATTAAGGAGCATACCACCTATTTGGATTCTTTTCTTGGACAGGGATTTTATAGGGAAATCTATTTTGAAGGGGTACATATCGGATTTGGTGATGTTCACTTAGCTCATGCACTACACTTGGGATTTGAAAGTGATTTTGAAACCATAGAGATGCACTTTACACTCAAGGGAAAAAGCACGGCACATACCAGTCAATTTGACAAGCAAATAAGCTTTAGCTCCAACTCACACAACTTGCTTTACACAAATGGATTAGGCGGAAAAATGCAGTGGGAATCTCAATCGTTTCAACTGTGTGAAATCAATTTAAGACCTGACTTCTTTACTCGTTTTTTACCAACGGATCACCTGCTCTTTGAACAGTTTAGAAATGCGATTGAAAAGGGGCAATCCAGTTTGCTTCACCCACAACACTACCAGATCAACCACCAGATGTATCAAATCATCGAACAGATTATACACTGTGATAAAAAAGGCGTTTTTAAACGGTTGTTTTTAGAGGCTAAAGTTATTGAATTATTGCTGCTTCAACTGGAACAGTTCTATGGTGATCAACCTTACCAAGGGTCGTTAAAGCGATCTGACATTGACAAGATCTACGCCGTCCGAGATTTTATGGTACACAATTTAGATAGTACCCATTCTCTACTCGATCTAGCGCATCAGGTGGGAACCAATGATTTTATACTAAAAAAGGGATTTAAAGAGCTATTTGGCACGACTGTGTTTTCCTTTTGGGCTCATGAAAAAATGGAACATGCCAAGCAGTTGCTAGCCGAACAAGCCTTAACGGTCAGTGAAGTTTCAGAGCGAATTGGCTATAAGAATCAACGTCATTTTTCAACTGCATTTAAAAAGAAGTACGGTTTTTCACCAAGTGAAACCTTTAAGGGCTGATTTTTTTGTGCAGGATGTTAATCCTAAGCTTGAGGCTGTTGGTCTCATCGCCCTTTTTTAACGATCCCCAACCGCTATCTATCCGTCTAAGACAAACCAAGAGCAAACGACCTCCCTTAAAAATCTACTAAATTCTTTACATGAGGTAAGAAAATTCCTCGGACACAGAATACTTCTCGAATCTCCTCTTCTTGCAGGAGTAAACTTTCAAAAGCAGCATTATCCGCTATAAACAACAACGCTTTGGTGTCTGTTACTCGTTTAAAACGATAGCATAAAACGCCTTTATTCTCCACGATTAATACATAAATATTCCAAGGTTTCATTTCGGAAAGTGCAATTTTTTTGGACAGTAAATAAGAACTTACTTTGATTGTGGGAAACATATTCTCTACGCCAACTTGAAAAGCAATATTAACCTCTTCTTCTGTAGGAAACACATAGCTTGGAGTGCTTGCCAGACAACGCTCTGGATTGATAAAATACTCAATATGATGATCCACTGAGATCATTTTTACAATTCTTTCATCCAAATTAATCGAATACACTGAATTGGGATGAATGAGAAAGACCTCATTTAAATCAATTTTGTTTTTTTTACAAACTTCAATAATTCTATCGTAGCGCACGGTTTCTCGAATTTTCCATGACGATAGCGTATTAGGTTTTATTTCTAATAGATTCGCGAGTTCCAAATCAGTTTTTAACCCAAGTAATACCTTTAATCTCCTGATTATGTCATTTGCATCTAACATAGTTTTTTCCTTTTTGCGAATTAAATATTGTAAACGACTGCTGTGGCTTCTTATGTTAACAATTCAATCATACTTAAAAAATAAGCACGTATAACAAACAATACTTCATCATCACCGTCTTTTAAAGTGCTCTTGCCTAGACAAACTCTTGGTCAATCCAAGTAATTCTCATTTTATTAACAGACTAATACCACCTTTAAAAGTACAAAAAATTCGCACAAAATCACTTATTAGTGTATTAATATTCTCAAAATAAAGGTTATTGAATATTTTAGGCTATTTTCAATTCAGGAAAGATATGATTTTAATCAAAAAAGCCCCTCAAATAAAGGGGCTTTTTCAAGGTTATTCGTCGGTTTACATTAGCAAATCAATTCTACTTTTCCACTGACTACATCGTAATATCCACCCACTACGCCAATTTGTTCTTCGGCAATCAGTTTGGTCAAGGAAGGGCTTACACGCTGTAGTTGGTCTACAATAGCACGTACATTTTCCTTCGTTACTAATTCGATGAGTTCTGCTTGAGCGAGTTCTGTTGCTTCGTATTGCTGGCGTACTTTATCCACTACGGGGTGAATGCGTTCCAAAATCGTATCTAACTTTCCTAAACTAGTGTGATTACAAGCTCCAGTTATAGCACCACAACGGCTATGTCCCAATACGAAGATGAGTTTACTTCCCACCACATTACACGCGTATTCCATACTGCCAATCACTTCATCTGTCAATACATTTCCGGCAATTCTCAAGCTAAAGATATCGCCAATTCCTTGGTCTAAAACGTGTTCTAATGGTGCTCTACTATCCATACAGCTCAAAATTACAGCATGAGGATGCTGGCCGTCTTTTGTTTCTTGCAATTGATGCAGAAAATTTCGGTTGTATTTTAGATTATTGACAAAGCGGTTGTTTCCTTCTAATAGTAAGTTTAAGCTTTGTGCCGGTGTCGTATTGGCTAATATTTCTTTTGTAAATGAATTCATCGTTATATGGTTTTTCGGTGTGATAAAATAATATGTTGTTGTCCTTGATCCACATAAATGGACCTATGAAATCCCGTTGTGGTAATGAAGATATTTTTTTCTTTGGCTTTCTCATTGATAAATGTCTGAAGTAACTCAATCACATCAATGTGGATATACCCCATTTGCTTGGCGTGAATCGCTAGGTGACAATTATCGGGCAATTGATACAGCTTATTTTTAATTGCTGTTTTATTGAGAAAAGACACCTCTTGTGCTAGGGTTAAGGTATAAGTACGTTGCTCATCTTGCACAGTATGTTGCATGGAAAAAGCTTTGCGCACATTTCCAAGAAGTAAAAAAACAACACTCACTGCCATTCCCGCCAATACCCCAAGCAATAAATCAGTAGCAACGACCATAACAAAGGTGATGATAAACGGCAGGAATTGCGTATAGCCTTTGTGCCAAAAATGGCGAATGATACTAGGTTTAGCGAGGTTATACCCGACTAAAATCAACACCGCTGCTAAAGAAGCTAAAGGGATCATATTCAAAATAAGCGGCAATAGGAGTACCGCCAAAAACAACAAGACGCCGTGAATAACGGCCGAGGCTTTATAGCGTCCACCTGCATTGACATTGGCCGAAGAACGCACTACAACGGACGTCATAGGTAAGCCTCCTATTAGCGAACTCAGTATATTTCCAATACCTTGGGCTTTGAGTTCTCTATTGGTATTTGTACTGCGCTTTAAAGGATCCAAACGATCTGTTGCCTCTATACACAAAAGTGTCTCAATAGAGGCCACAATGGCTATTGTTCCAGCAATAACCCAGACCGTTGGATTGACAAATCCACGCCAATCAGGAAAAACAAAGAGGGAAGAAATAGCAGAAAAATCATCCAACAGCGGCATAGCAACTAATTGCGTTGAATCAATTCGCCATGAACTTCCGCTATATCCCCAAAATTGATTGAGTGAAATTCCCACAGCCACAACAACAAGTGCTGCAGGTAGAAAAGAGAGCGAACGCAATGTTTTACTTTTATTCCACAAGATTAAAATAGCCAATGATAAAAGAGTAATGGCCACTGTTCCTTTGTGAATAACGGCGACGCTGTTAAGAGCACCCAAGGTTTCAATGCCAAACACCAAAGGCAGTTGTTTAATCAAAATAACCAATCCTATTCCGGCTAGCATGCCTTCAATTACGCTAGAAGGAAAAAAATTGGCAATCGTACCCAGGCGTAAAAAGCCCAAGAGCAATTGCAGTACACCTGCAATAATTCCTGCAGTCAGCAAAAGTTGGAAGGATCCCAACTCACTAATAGCCGCTAGAATAATGGCAGCCAATCCCGCAGCAGGACCACTTACACTCACATTGGAATTACTTAAAAACCCGACGACAATCCCCCCGATAATTCCAGAAATAATTCCAGAGATCGGCGGTGCGCCAGAAGCTAGTGCGATTCCCAAACACAAGGGAAGCGCGACTAAAAAGACCACAAGGCCTGGAGCAACACTTTTTTTCCATGTTGCTAAACGCATAGTATGTATCATTTTTTGTTTACTAAAGAATTAATCTCATTGACTTCTCTTGTAAAGGAACAATAGTACCATAGCCGTCGTATTCAAGGTGATAATCTCCTTAAAACAGCTAGTTCAACCCATCCATTACAGGGGATAGTCTAATGAAAATACGAGATAAAAATCGCTCTTTGTGTGAGACAAACAGCTCTAACAAGACTTCAATCCAAGGCCATACTAGACATTCGATCGCATGTACCGAATATCACTTGACAGCCATAAAACTTACTCTTGTTTTTCTTTAAGCAACAAAATATTCTGGAGGTGGAGATACGACCTCAAACTCTTGAGATTCGTACACTAACTTTAACTGAGCAAAGGCAAGTCCCTTGCGTTCTGAATCTTGAAAAACAAAATCATCCTGAAACTGGTGAAAGTCATTGCAGTGACCTTTTTCTTCTTCCTCAGCGTTGGTGATTGGCTTTTTGTTTTCTTCGGAAATAGTAATCATCGGTATATCCAATTCAATGCCTGCTAACACCGCAATAGTTGGTGTAGCAATGAAGTTAACAAAGAAAAATAAAACGACTAGCGATGCATATTTCATGAAAACAAAAATATTTTTTTTTGAAACTATACAAGAATTTGAGGTGTTAATTTTTTTGTAATTGTGAATACACCTCTTCTCACCTTCTTGATTCAGCCAAAAAATCAAAAACCTTCAATACACCAGGCACTGGAATTTGATGTTGGAGGTATTCTTCTTTCGTAAAATACTGTACACCCCCAATTTCATTGGCAATGGTTATTGTTTCGTTCTTCAATGGATAAAAGTAACAGGCTTGTTGCATCATGATATTCTTTTTCTCACCAAAAGCAGGCGCTACAATAGGGGTTAAAAACGACAGGCGGTCGGGTTGTAAACGAAGGGATAGCTCCTCTTCTATTTCGCGGATTAAGGCTTGTTTACTATCCTCACCTGCATCTATCTTTCCTCCAGGTAAATACCACGCTTGTTTATTCTTACTGAATGCTAGGAGCAGCTTGTCACCATCCAAACACACTAGTCCAGCTGTCTGTAGATCAAGCCAAGGTTCGCGCACCACGGTGAGGTAATATTCGGTGGCAGGTTGTGCTACAAACTCCCCCTCCCAAACGCTTGATCGCTGTCCGCCTAGTTGTTCATAAATCAGATTCGTTTCATGCGAACTCCAAACGGTTAGGTAGTTGAACTTCTCCTTTAGGGCTACCGTTCGAATTTCATTTACTAAGGCTTCTACTCCTTCTTCCCTGAAATACTGAGGCAAAAGATATAGTTCCGTCAAATGTCCATAATACAGCTCAGTACGGAGAACAAAATAAGCCACTACCTCACCCCCCAATTTAACCCAATACGCCTTACTTTTTTCAGTCGGATATTCCTCCTCTTGTAGAGGAAGCGCAGGCAAACAAAAAGCTTGTGCCTGTTGTTTTAATGCATCGATTATTGGATCGTGGGGTATAAGAAGCTGTTGTACTGTAAGGTTGAATGCAGACATGGTTTGTTCGTTGTGCGTTGTTCGTTGTGCTTTGCTCGTCGTGCGTCGTGCGTTGTGCGTTGCTCGTCGTGCGTTGTGCTTTGCTCGTCGTGCGTTGCTCGTTGTGCGTTGTGCGTTGCTCGTCGTGCGTTGTGCGTTGTGCGTTGCTCGTCGTGCGTTGTGCGTTGTTCGTCGTGCTTTGCTCGTCGTGCTTTGCTCGTCGTGCTTTGCTCGTTGTGCGTCGTGCTTTGCTCGTTGTGCGTCATGCTAAAGTAAAAAGAAAAAGCAGGACAATAAAATCATCCTGCTTTTTCTTTTTCACAAAATTTTGTTTTGTAGTACAAACAAATTTGTCTGCCCTACACGTTTTTAATTTAAAAATGAAGAACTATTATGAAACAACAAACAATTAAACAGAACACTTTTATTTTTAAATTAAAAACGAAAAGTTCTTTCTTACTTTCACCTGCATCCCTTTTTTCGCCTTACTTAAAAAAGAGACACAAGTCCAAAAGAACTTTTGTTTTTTTAATTCCTCAACAAAGGAAATAACAATCTATCTAATAAGCAAGAAAAAAAAGCATCAACTTGCTTTTTTAATCATTATTTAATACGCTAAAAAAAATAGTTGAACGAAATGAAATTTCGGCAACATAATATTGTACAAAACACAAAAAAAACAAAAAAAGATTACTCTTTTTCCATCTATTTTCTGGTCCCTTTAAATCAAAACAACTGTTTTTTACTTGTTTTAAGACGCTTCCTACTTCCTTTAAACTCAATTAGAAGTTGAGCTACTAAGTATTTCTCATCCTTTTGCGTGCAAACACTACTCACCATCAAAAAATCAGTTTTTATTTGTGCTGATCTTCCAATAAATAGGCTCCCCAAGCATTGAGTTGTTTTAACACCTCCACTAATTTCATTCCCAAAGGTGTTAGCGTATATTCTACCCGAGGAGGAACTTCATCAAAGCGTTGTTTGTTTAGAATTCCCGCTTCTTCTAATTCCTTCAGCTGTTGGTTGAGCACACGGCGATCTACGGTGGCTATGCCCCTCAAAAATTCACTAGGTCTGCGTTCACCTTCGTTAATTCGCCAAATAATTGGAATTTTCCATTTACCGCTAATCGCTTTAACAGCATATTCGAGCGGGCAAACCTTGGTTGTAATAATTTGTTTCTGCATAATCCACTTCGTTTTGTATAGACAAAGGTCTTACTTATATTTTATTTGACCTAGTTTTTTAGCCTAAGCTGTATGTTGCATTTTTCTTTAGTAGAAAAAATAAGTAGGACGAGGTTGTCATGCTGACGAAGGAAGCATCGCATCGGTCAATCTATACCGTTCCCTTTTCCCATCTCCCATCACCCTTTTCTACTTATAAATCATGAACAAAAAAAAAGAGAGCATGCAATAGCATACTCTCTTTTGTGGGTGATTAATGGGTTTCGAACCCACGACCTTCGGAACCACAATCCGACGCTCTAACCAGCTGAGCTATAACCACCGTGTTTGTTTGTTTTTTGGGTGACTAATGGGTTTCGAACCCACGACCTTCGGAACCACAATCCGACGCTCTAACCAGCTGAGCTATAGCCACCGTGTATTTTTTTTAGGTGTTTCAAACACATTCACCTTTTTCTTTGTATCGGACGATGAGGGTCACCTACCGCTACGACTATTTTTTTTGGGTGATTAATGGGTTTCGAACCCACGACCTTCGGAACCACAATCCGACGCTCTAACCAGCTGAGCTATAACCACCGTTTTTGTCTTATTTTGACGCTTGCAAAGGTAGCCATATTTCCTTACGTTGCAAGCATTTTTTTAAAAATTTTACATCAAATCATCTAAACGATTGACTGCCAAATACCTTTCTACAGTAAATCCTTCTGCATGTTCTCGATTTATCAACCGTCCTAGGTCCTGTGCACGATACACAATACTATCGAGGAAGTTTTTGGAGGTAATAGGCGTTGAAGGTTCTTTGGAGTTTACATCGTAGAATTGAGTTCCATAAGCCAATACGGACTGCATTTTTTGATCGATAAATCCCGTTACATCGACTACAAAATCAGGTTCAATGTTTTTCCATTGGATGTAGTGATACACCAATTTAGGGCGCCAAGCCTCCTGTTCCACCCCGTTTATTGCGGTTTCAATCCGTCTTAATCCCGCCAAAAAACAAGCATCAGAAACTAATTTACTGCCCTTTCCGTGGTCAATATGGCGATCGTCAATTGCGTTACACAATACAATTTCAGGCTTGTATTTGCGAATCATTTTGATAATTTCCAACTGATGGGCTTCGTCATTGACGAAAAAGCCATCGCGAAAACCCAAGTTTTCTCGCACGGATACACCTAAAATAGCGGCGGCAGCGGCGGCTTCTTGTGCTCGAATCTCCGCACTCCCTCTTGTTCCTAATTCGCCTCGCGTCAAATCGACAATACCGACTTTTTTACCCAGGTGAATTTCTTTTGCAATTGTTGCGCCACATCCCAATTCGACATCATCTGGATGTGCGCCAAAAGCTACTATATCTAATTTCATACGCTTAAAATAAAATCTTTTTCATGGTGGTGGATTTATTGACGGTTTCCACAAATTCACTTGTGGGATCACTATCTGCCGTCACTCCACAACCGATATATAAATTTACTTGATTTTTTTCAATTTCCATACAGCGCAAATTGACAAACAACTGGCTTGATGTTTGATTTTGCGGCGTGGTATCATTCAATAGGCCCAAATATCCAGCATAGTATTTACGCGCATACCCTTCTTCTCGAAGGAGAAAATCGCGGGCAGCTGATTTGGGCATGCCACATACGGCAGGCGTTGGATGGAGTACATCGACAATTGTTTTCAATGCACCTTGGTTCAACTGGGCTTCAATACTCGTACAAATGTGCATGACTTTAGCGGCGCGTTTGGTAAAAGGCGAAGAAACTTGAATCTCACCACTAAACGGCTTCAATTTGTCCACAATAAAATCCGTTACATACTGTTGCTCTTCTTTTTCTTTATCCCCCCAGTACACCTCTTCTTTTCCGTGATTGACCTGTGTTCCTGCCAATGCCATGGTACGCAGGGTTTGTCCTTCTAACTCAAGGAGGGTTTCGGGGGTTGCCCCCATCCACAGGCCAACTTTTGGATGGTAGATCACATAACAAAAAGCTTCGGGATAAGCCGCAATAAGTTTGGAAAACAAAGCAGGGAGTTCCTCTACTTTTCTGTTGATCACTTCTTTTCGAGAGGGTACAACTTTTCCAAAATGACCTTGATGAATCGCCTTTACACAGCGACCTACCAAATCCTCAAAATTGGCTTTAGCGGGTTGCTCCTCATAATTCAACTTAAAATCCAATCCAAAGGAGGCCAATTGCTCCTGTTCTAGCACTAAATCTTCCTCTAGTTGCACGGAGGCATCAAACGGAATATAAAAGCGCACGCCTTCATAAAAAGGCGCGAGAACAAATCCTTTCTCTTTAAAAGTAGAAACAAGATGCAGGGTGGCATCTTGTTGAAACAAGCCCTTTACGAGGGGCTGGTTTGGTTTTTTATACAGAACAAAAGGCTTGTCTTCTTTTATATGCGTGAACCACGTTTCATATAATTTCATTACCCCTTGTTTTTTTCGATTACTATATTGGTGATTTTACACACGGATAACAACACATCGTTCTCATCCGTAATTCGAATTTCCCATAAATGGAGGGTTCGCCCCCGATGGATTAAGCGCGCTGTTCCTGTCACTATCCCTGCTCGTTTGCTGCGCACGTGATTGGCAGAAATCTCAATACCGCGAATCTCTTGTTCTCTTGGGTCAATCAACATCAGAGAAGCTCCACTTCCCAAGCTCTCTGCCAGTGCGACCATTGCCCCGCCGTGCAATAAACCCGCTGGTTGATGTACGCGTTCATTTACAGGCATTGTCGCCACTAAAAACTCTGGGCCGGCGTCAATATAATGAATTTCCAATGTTTCCATTAAGGTGTTTTTCGTCACCTTGGCATACATGGCTAATACCTCTTCTTTATTAAAATCCTTTCTGCGTTTCACATTCATACTATAACTAATTTTAGGCGTCTTAAAAGTAAGCCAAAAAAGATGCACTCGTCTTAAAAATATTATAATTCTTTCTTTTTTGAAAGTACCAGTACATTTCTTCTGCTCCAAGCCTGAAGTGTATCCTATTTTTTTAGTATTTTTAAGCCCTTAAAATAAAGAACCAATTTTAGTATAAGGAAACGAGTAATGGAAGATATCCAAAAAGAAGTTCACAACGCTTTTGAAGTGATTAAAAATGGCGGTATTATTTTGTATCCCACGGATACGATTTGGGGCATTGGTTGCGACGCAACGAATTCGGAAGCCGTCAAAAAGATCTATCAATTAAAACAACGTGCAGAAAGCAAAAGCATGATTGTATTAGTAAATGGCGATCGCCTTTTACACCGTGTTTTTCACAATATTCCAGAAGTTGCTTGGGAGATATTAGAATTCAGTGACAAGCCAACGACCTTAATTTTAGACAACCCCAAGCTGGTTGCTCCTGAGATTATTTCGGCAGACCACTCTTTAGGTGTTCGAATTGTCAAAGATACTTTTTGCTACAATTTGATTGAACGCATGAAGGTGCCTTTGGTGTCAACCTCTGCAAATCTCAGTGGTTTTCCTTCTCCCCAAAATTTTATGGATATTGATTTACGCATTCTCGAAGGCGTGGATTACGTGGTAAACCTCAAACAACAGGAAACCAAACCCCACAAACCTTCTACTATCATTAAATTAAAAGAAAACGCACAGGTAACGATCATTAGAAAGTAAACGGTGCCATTTGAAACTATGACCTTAGATAACCCAACCTATAAAGAAGCCCTACAACACCCTATCTTTGAGATTATTACCCAAGCCGCAGCAAACTTGAAGGTAGATGCTTATGTAATTGGCGGTTTTGTACGCGATTTTTTATTGCAAAGAGATACAAAAAAAGACATTGATATTGTTGCCGTTGGCAGTGGTATTGCATTGGCTTTAGCCGTATCAGAATTGTTACCCAATCACCCTAAAGTTCAGGTATTTAAAAACTATGGCACAGCCATGTTGCGCTATGACGACATTGACATTGAGTTTGTTGGTGCGCGCAAAGAATCCTATCACTTTGACAGCCGCAAACCCGTGGTGGAAGATGGAACACTTGCTGATGACCAAAACAGAAGGGATTTCACGATCAACGCCTTAGCTTTGTCGCTCAGTGCAGCTACCTTCGGACAATTGGTTGATCCCTTTAATGGGATTGAGGATTTAAAAAACAAATTAATCCGCACGCCTTTAGATCCCGATATCACTTATTCGGACGATCCTTTGCGTATGATGCGCGCCATTCGCTTTGCGACCCAGCTCGATTTTACCATTGAGGAGGCTTCGATCGAATCCATTACAAAGAATGCAGATCGCTTGGAGATTATTTCAGGAGAGCGTATTGTCGATGAATTGAATAAAATTCTACTGGCAGACAAACCGTCTAAAGGGTTTTTGTTGCTGTATAAAACGGGCCTACTTCACTTGATTTTACCCGAGTTAATTGCGTTAAACCAGGTAGAAGAAATCGAAGGACATACCCATAAAAACAACTTTTATCACACCCTGGAGGTGGTGGATAATATTGCACAAAATACGGACGACGTGTGGTTGCGTTGGGCGGCCCTTCTGCACGATATTGGAAAAGCACCAACTAAGCGCTTTTCTAAAAAACAAGGTTGGACCTTTCACGGCCATGAATTTTTGGGCAGTAAGATGGTTAAGACGATCTTTACTCGCCTCCATATGCCGTTGAATCAAAAGATGAAATTTGTACAACAAATGGTCATGATGAGTTCAAGACCTATTGTTTTATCACAAAAAGAAGTAACGGACTCTGCCGTTCGCCGATTAGTTTTTGATGCAGGCGAAAATGTAGAGGATTTAATGATTCTATGTGAGGCAGATATCACAACTAAAAACCCTAATAAGTTTAAAAAATACCACCACAACTTTCAACTGGTTCGCCAAAAGATTGTTGAAGTGGAAGAAAGGGATCACATCCGCAATTTTCAACCGCCAATTACGGGAGAAGAGATTATGGCGCTATTCAATCTACAACCCTGTAGAGAAATTGGCACTTTAAAAGAAGCGATTAAAGAAGCTATTTTAGAGGGCGTTATTCCAAATGAATATGACGCAGCATACGAATTTATGTTGGCAAAAGCGGAAAAAATGGGACTAACAATTGTAAATAAATAATACTATGAAAAGCTCTTTTTTACCTTTGGCGAAAATTTCACTTGTACTCGTGTACTTGGTGATCTTCGCAGGAGCAGCGGTTCGGATGACTGGTTCGGGCATGGGATGTCCAGATTGGCCAAAATGCTTTGGTTACTACATTCCGCCAACTGACGAAGAAGTTCTGATGTGGCAACCTGATCGCCTTTACGAAAAGGGACACATGATTATTCACGATGACGCACTCTGGAAAGCAAAAGACACATTCACCACCTCTTCTGTTTACGACGAGACACATTGGGAAAAATACACCAAACACGATTACGCCAAATTCAATCCTCAACACACCTGGACAGAATACGTCAATCGCCTCTGTGGTGCCCTAGCGGGGCTAGCCTGTCTTGCTTTGGCTATTGCTTCCTTTAGCATGTGGAAAACCAGAAAAATACTCGTTTTCGCGTCTTGGTTGGTGGTGTTCTTAATGGGCTTTCAAGCTTGGCTGGGGGCAACGGTTGTATACTCTGTTCTCAACCCAATCAAAATTACCGTTCACATGGTGATGGCCCTAGTGATTGTAGCCTTGATCATCAACATTATTAAAATTGCCAAGAACAAAACCGAAATCAAAAAATACAATGCAACTTTCCGCGTATTAACGGTTATCACGCTATTGTTAACCTTAGCTCAAGTGGTATTGGGAACCCAAGTACGCGAATTTGTAGACGAACAAGTAAAAGCGGGAATTACCAATGAGCATTTGTGGTTAAATGACCCTACGCTACAGTTTTACATCCACCGCAGCTTCTCCATTCTCGTTTTTGTTTTAAACTTTTATTTATTCTTTTTAAACAAAAAACTAAACTTGGGATTCTCTAAGGTAAAATGGGTGGCTATTCTCCTCGTTTTGGAGATTCTAACAGGTATCTTAATGCAGTACGCCCATTTCCCATTTGGCTCTCAAGCAGCGCATTTAGTCCTTGCCTCCATCCTGTTTGGAGTACAGTACTATCTGTTCTTAGAGGCGAGAAAATGCTACTACAGCGGCAAAAGCTCCTTAGACTAAACTTGTATACAATATAAAAAGAAAAAAGACGTTTACTTACTACGGTAGTTAAGCGTCTTTTTTTTGACTTACTTAGGTTACCCCAGAATAGAACCCAATTTTATAACAAATAGATCACTACTCCCTTAATAAACCCTTAAATCATTTGGAACATTAGATAAAAACCCTGTATTTTTGCACTTATTATCAGAAAGTTTAACCGTATTGCATCTTACAACAAGCATTTCGATTTTAAACTTTTAACCCCCATTGCTATGACAACGAAAAAAATTGGTATTACATTTAGTTCTTTTGACTTGTTACATGCAGGTCACATCAAGATGTTAGAAGAAGCTAAACGTCAGTGTGATTATTTAATTGTAGGTTTACAAACTGACCCTACGATTGATAGACCCGAAAAGAATAAGCCTACACAAACTGTAGTAGAGCGTTATATTCAACTAAAAGGATGCAAATTCGTGGATGAAATTGTTCCGTACACTACAGAACAAGATTTAGAAGACATCCTACGTGCCTTTCATATTCACGTAAGAATTATCGGTGATGAATATGCAGAAAAAAACTTTACAGGTAGAAGTTACTGTGAAGAAAAGGGCATTGAGTTGTATTATAACGCAAGAGATCATCGGTTCTCCAGCAGTTCCTTGCGAAAAGAAGTCGCTGAAAAAGAAAACGGAAAAGTAATTGCGATGTAAGCATATAAGCCTGAGACGATTGTCTTGGGCTTTTTTTTTGGGAAAAGGGAGATGGGAGATGGGAGATGGGAAAAGGGAGATGGGAGATGGGAAAAGGGAGATGACCGTTCACTGTTTACGGTGGCTCACTCATTTATCTCACCTAGTTTATATTTGTTTTGGTGTTCGATGAACCTACACTGCGTTTCGGTTTCTCATCTCCCTTTTCCCTTTTCCACTTTCCACTTTCCCTTTTCTCATAACAGAGATCCCTAGGATGCGACCCTTCGTTCCCTCAGGACACCATCAATAGAAAGCATTTTTCTTTAGTAGAAAAAATAAGTAGGACGAGGTTGTCATGCTGACGAAGGAAGCATCGCATTGGTTAATCTATACCGTTCACTGTTTACGGTGATTCACTCATTTATCTCACCTAGTTTATATTTGTTTTGGTGTTCGATGAACCTACACTGCGTTTCGGTTTCTCATCTCCCTTTTCCCTTTTCCCTTTTCCACTTTCCCTTTTCCACTTTCCCTTTTCCCTTTTCCACTTTCCCTTCTCCACTTTCCCTTCTCCAATCACCACTCACCACTTACCACAAAAAAAAATCCTGTCCAGGGAAAGTGGCCTGAACAGGATTCGTATGATAAATACGGAATAGATTAAATTCTCGGTATCGTATTCCTTAAGATTGCAGTGTGGATCACGGTAAAAACAAATTCTATTGACTTCAAATATTTTTGCAATACGTTGAATCTTTCCCCTTCCTTATTTATCTTGGTGTAAACAAAAAACAAATATTCTTTCTAAAATTAGTAGGCAACACTAGTGTACTTTTTTATCATCCAATAGGTTGTAACGCGTCTGTTTCGTTTTTAACTCTTACTGTAGTTTACAAAACTTAAAAAAAATCTCGTTACTAAGTATAACGCAACATTATCCCTTTTATTTTCTCAAATGAAGATAAAATTATTATTTATCTCCAAATGCGTTGATTTTGGGCCCAAGTTCAGGAGTTATTCCCTTGACTTAGATTTTATAAATATAGTAATTTATACCATATAAATACATTTTTTATTAAAAAAACAAAAAATACCAATCACAAACCACAAATAAAGAAACAAACATCATATTTAACATAAAAATTAATTCACATTGTTTAATTTTTAGTTAATTAACTAACTAAACACCGAATTCAATTCAAGAAAAACGGAAATAAAAGCCTGTTTTAGGATAAAAAAATGCACAAAACCACCCCTATTTTTCTTTTCAAACAAAATTACCTGCTTTTTATGTCGGGCATAAACAAGCAGGTAGGATGCCGATAAGCAGCACAAAAATAACGCAGTAGGAGTTGTTTTTATTACATACAAAAACTAGTTAGAAAGAGCTTTTAGTAATTTTTCACCTTGATGACACTAGGTGTAAGCCATTTCAGC
>JASLHL010000154.1 GCA_030152225.1 Flavobacterium sp.
TAGATATAAAAGCGTTACAACAACATAATAGTTTATAAGCATGAACACATTTACAGTATTTTTAGTATTGATTGCTATCGTATGTTTTTTATTAATTGTGGTTATTATGGTACAAAATCCTAAAGGTGGAGGTTTAGACTCCTCTTTCGGAGGATCTACTGTAGCAGGAGGTGTAAAAAACACGAATGACTTCTTAGATAAGAGTACTTGGACATTAGGAGCGGTGTTAATCATCTTAATCTTAACGTCAAGCATTAGCTTTAGCGGTGGTGCGATGGGTGATTCTAAACTTTTAGATCCTAATGCAGAAATGCCAGTACCAGTACAGCAAGAGCTTGTTCCTGCATCACAAGAAGACAATACACAAGCTACAGGAACTGAAGCTCCAGCTACAAGCGAAACTTCAACACCTGAAACTACACAAGAATAAGAAAGTAAAAACTTTGAATATAAAATGCCAGCTGTCAAGTTGGCATTTTTTTTTGCCATTAGCTGTCAATACAAGGTTTGGCACACTTTATGACTATTTTATTGCGTTTAGATTAAATATAAATAATTCAATTTTATAAACTATAATACTATGGCATTAAACATTAAACCACTTGCAGATAGAGTTCTTATTGAACCTCAACCAGCAGAAACAAAAACTGCTTCTGGTATTTTTATTCCTGATACAGCGAAAGAAAAACCACAAAAAGGAACAGTAGTCGCTGTAGGAAATGGAACAAAAGACCACAACATGACCGTACAAGTAGGCGATACAGTCCTATATGGTAAATATGCAGGAACAGAGCTAAAATTGGAAGGTAAAGATTACCTAATCATGCGTGAAGATGACATTTTAGCGATTGTTTAATAAATTGAATCGATAACAAAGAAAAACAAGACTAGATCATGGCAAAAGATATTAAATTCGACATTGAAGCACGTGAAGGTTTAAAACGTGGTGTTGACGCTTTAGCAAATGCTGTTAAAGTAACTTTAGGTCCAAAAGGACGCAATGTAATCATTGGAAAATCATTCGGAGCTCCTACTGTAACAAAAGACGGAGTTTCTGTAGCAAAAGAAGTTGAACTCGAAGACGCACTTGAAAACATGGGTGCTCAAATGGTGAAAGAAGTAGCTTCTAAAACAAATGACTTAGCTGGAGACGGAACAACAACTGCTACGGTATTAGCACAAGCAATCGTAAAAGAAGGGTTGAAAAACGTAGCGGCTGGAGCAAATCCAATGGACTTAAAACGCGGGATGGACAAAGCAGTTGAAGTAATTGTAAGTCACTTAAAAGACCAAGCGCAAGAAGTAGGTGGATCAATGGATAAAATCCAACAAATCGCATCTATTTCAGCAAATAACGACGAATTTATCGGTGAATTAATTGCGCAAGCATTTGAAAAAGTAGGTAAAGAAGGCGTAATCACTGTTGAAGAAGCAAAAGGAACAGAAACATTCGTTGATGTAGTAGAAGGAATGCAATTTGACAGAGGATATTTATCTCCTTATTTCGTAACTAATTCTGAAAAAATGGAAGTGGAACTAGATTCTCCTTACATTTTATTATACGACAAAAAAGTATCTTCTCTAAAAGAATTACTTCCAGTATTAGAGCCTGTTGCTCAATCTGGAAAACCACTTTTAATTATTGCTGAAGATGTAGACGGAGAAGCGCTATCTACTTTAGTAGTAAATAAATTAAGAGGAGCTTTGAAAATTGCTGCTGTAAAAGCACCAGGATTCGGAGACAGAAGAAAAGCCATGTTAGAAGATATCGCTATCTTAACAGGTGGTGTGGTAATCTCTGAAGAGCAAGGATATACATTAGAAAATACAACATTAGAGATGTTGGGTACGTGTAAACGCGTAAGCATTGATAAAGACAATACGACAATCGTTAGCGGAAGTGGCGAATCAGATATGATTCAAAACCGTGTAAACCAAATCAAAGCGCAGATGGAAACAACAACCTCTGACTATGATAAAGAAAAATTACAAGAGCGCTTAGCTAAATTAGCTGGTGGTGTAGCTGTTCTTTATGTTGGTGCTGCTACGGAAGTAGAGATGAAAGAGAAAAAAGACAGAGTTGACGATGCTTTACACGCTACAAGAGCGGCAATCGAAGAAGGAATTGTTGCAGGTGGTGGAGTTGCTCTACTACGCGCTAAAGCAAACTTAAACACGATTCAAGCGGTTAACGCTGACGAAGAAACAGGAATCCAAATCATCGCTAAAGCAATTGAGGCTCCATTGAGAACAATTGTTGAAAACGCAGGTTTAGAAGGTTCTGTAGTAGTAGCCAAAGTATTAGAAGGAAGTAACAACTTCGGATACAACGCAAAAACAAACGAATACATCGATATGCTACAAGCGGGTGTAATCGATCCGAAAAAAGTAACACGAGTTGCTTTAGAAAATGCAGCTTCTGTTGCTGGTATGATTCTTATCACGGAATGTGCTTTAGTTGATATTAAAGACGAAAACGGTGGTGGTATGCCAATGGGCGGAGGAATGCCAGGAATGATGTAATAAAATCGCACATTTTATAGTTGAGTGGCTTGGATGTAATGTTCAAGCCACTTTTTTTGAACGCTTAGGAACAAAAACATAAAAAGCCAAAGGAAAATTCCTTTGGCTTTTTATGTAACTATACGAGTCGAATGTCATTCGCCTCACAAACTAGTTGGAAGTAATCTCTTTTAATTGCGCAATTGTTGCTTTTGGATCCGTCGACTTAAATACAAAATTTCCTGCTACTAAAGCTTCTGCACCTGCATCAACCAAAGCTTTTGCGTTTTTGTCATTGACTCCTCCGTCGATTTCAATGATCGTCTTCGCTCCTTTGGCGTCGATCATTGCTTTCAACCTGCGTACTTTGTCATAGGTATTCTCAATAAAGCTTTGTCCTCCAAAACCAGGATTCACGCTCATAATCAACACCAAATCCAAATCTTGAATAATATCCTCTAGAACCGAAACTGGCGTATGTGGATTCAAAGCAACACCTGCTTGCATGCCTTCCGCTTTAATCGCTTGAATGGTACGATGTAAATGGGTACAAGCTTCATAGTGTACGGTTAAGATATCCGCGCCCAATTCTTTAAAGGTTTTGATGTAACGATCAGGGTCTACAATCATCAAATGCACATCTAACACTTTATTTGCGCTTCTGTGCTTGTTAATTGCCTCCAAAACGGGCATCCCAAACGAAATATTTGGTACGAAAACACCGTCCATGATATCGATGTGAAACCACTCTGCTTGACTGTCGTTCATCATTTCGATGTCGCGTTGTAGATTAGCAAAATCCGCTGCCAAAACTGATGGCGCAATCTTAATATTTTTCATACTCTTGTGTTGTTTGTACAAAGATAAAAAAAATCTCAAGAGGAATGTCCACTTGAGATTTCATAACTTGTTTTATTGTGCTTTTATTGTCGCTTCAAAAAGTTCAGCAAAGTACTTGATAATTTTTGCGCGTACTTCGTCTTCATCTACATGATCCACTCCAAGTTCCACATGTAAAGAGGTTACCCCTTTTCCGCGAATCCCACAGGGAATAATATTGTCAAAATATCCGAGGTCAGAATTGACATTTAAGGCAAAACCATGCATGGTTACCCAACGCGAAGCCCGTACTCCCATTGCACAAATCTTTCTAGCAAAAGGAGTTCCCGCATCAAGCCAAACCCCTGTTTCCCCTTCACTTCTGCCCGATTCAATACCATAATCTTTTAATACGAGGATCATCGTCTCCTCCAACAAACGCAAGTACTTGTGGATATCTGTAAAGAAATTTTCTAAATCTAAGATCGGATATCCTACAATTTGTCCAGGTCCGTGGTATGTAATATCTCCCCCTCTATTAATTTTGTAAAAAGTAGCTCCCTTTTCTTTTAATTGCACCTCATTTAGCAACAAGTTTTCCATATGTCCGCTTTTTCCTAAGGTATAGACATGGGGATGTTCTACAAATAAAAAGTAATTCGGTGTTAGTTCTTCTGTTTCCTCTCGTCTATTTTTAATTTTAATATCTAAAACAGACTGAAAAAGTTCTTCTTGATACGTCCATGTATCGTTATAATCTTTTTCTCCTAAATCAATTAGCGTTACTTCTTTATTCATCATTTTAAAGCTTAACGGTTATATTTTGGATTATTGAGAATAACTAAAGCACCAATCACCCCAGGAATCCATCCCGCAAGGGTCAATAACAATACAATCAATATCGATCCACATCCTTTATCATATACAGCGATAGGAGGAAAAATAATCGATAGAATAACTCTCCAAATACTCATAATCACCAATTTATAAAAGACAAATTTCGTCATTTTTTTAGGAATAACTTCTATAAATTCAGTTAAAGCCACATCAAGAATCCCTACTAAAGCATCAAATGACTAATTAACTGACATTTGGCTAGATACAAATGCCCCTAATTTTTAAAGATTAACTATATTTGCACTTTATAAATTAATTCATAATTCACAATTATTATGCAACTTTCAGAACAAGAAATCATCAGAAGAGAGAAGCTCGCAAAATTGCAAGAGCTTGGTGTGAATCCTTATCCTGCTAACTTATTTCCGGTTAACCATACTTCCAAGCAGATAAAGAACGGTTTTGAAGAAGGTAAGAAGGTAATTGTGGCAGGGAGATTAATGTCTTCCCGTATTCAAGGAAAAGCTTCTTTTGCAACGATTCAAGATAGCGAAGGAAAAATCCAACTATACATCAACCGAGATGAACTTTGTCCAGGTGAGAACAAAGATCTATATAACGAAGTCTACAAAAAACTAATTGACCTAGGGGATATCATCGGTATCGAAGGGGAGTTATTTACCACACAAGTAGGAGAAAAAACCGTTCGTGTAAAAGGACTTTCCCTATTGAGTAAATCACTACGCCCATTACCGTTACCTAAAACTGATGCCGAAGGAAATACCTTTGACGCCTTTACTGATCCAGAATTGCGTTACAGAATGCGTTATGTAGATTTAGTTGTTAACCCTTCAATCAAGGAAACGTTTATTAAACGCACGAAATTATTTAACGCGATGCGTCAGTTCTTCAACGAATCTGGCTATATGGAGGTTGAAACACCTGTATTACAGTCTATCCCTGGTGGAGCTGCTGCACGTCCGTTCATGACTCATCACAATGCGCTGGACATTCCATTATATTTGCGTATCGCCAACGAATTGTACTTAAAACGCTTAATCGTAGGTGGTTTTGATGGCGTTTATGAGTTTGCTAAAAACTTCCGTAACGAAGGAATGGATCGTACGCATAACCCTGAATTTACCGTAATGGAAATCTATGTAGCCTACAAAGACTACAACTGGATGATGGACTTCACAGAGCGCTTATTAGAGCATTGTGCGATTGCAGTAAACGGTTCTTCTAAAGCTATTTTTGGTGAACACGAGATTGACTTTAAAGCACCATACAAGCGCATCACCATGGCAGACTCTATTAAAGAGTTTACTGGTTTTGACATCACAGGTAAATCAGAGGACGAAATTCGCCAAGCTGCTTTAGGTATGGGAATTCCCGTAGATGAAACGATGGGGAAAGGAAAACTGATTGACGAGATTTTCGGTGAAAAATGTGAAGGAAATTATATCCAACCCACGTTTATCACAGATTATCCAAAAGAGATGTCACCTTTAACTAAAGCACATCGCGATAATCCTGAATTAAC
>JASLHL010000251.1 GCA_030152225.1 Flavobacterium sp.
TTTCAATATTAATTTTAGGACTTGATTCCTTTTGCGTTGTGATAACCAAATTAGCCACGCGTTCTAAACCAAAGTTTCTAAAATCCTTCACATCCAAATCATAAGCAATTAGATAAAAACGGTTTTGCGTTTCTTTGATTGCTTTGGGGACGCAGCGTCTAGCACTTGGTTCTTTGGAAAAACTAAGATGATCAAAGGTAATTATAAGGCTGTGATCAATGGCGTAAATAATTCCATTGAAGTGCTCGCTGCCAGAAGATTTTCGTTTTTCTAGAAAAATGTTTTTTCCAACTTTTCTACTTTGTTTTAAGGCAGAAATTAGATCGAAAGATTCTAGCGTACGTTGAATGGTTTCATCTGCTGCGTATTCTTCACTTTCAATTTCATAAGCCTGTTTGCTTCGATTAAAACTAATCTCAATGCCCCAGATAGAATCAATTTCCTTCAAATCTCTTTGTAATGTTCGTTGGCTTATCTCTAGTTGATAGCCAATCTGATCTTGGTTGTTATTTAAATAGCTTAGAATCTCTTCATAAGTACTAGGTCTTTTTCGAAGTAATTCAATAATAAGTAGGTGTCGTTTAATAAAATCTCGTTTAGCCATTAGTAAAGTGTTAGTTAGGTACAATATCAGGTTAATACTACAATTTACCCATTAAATTGTTTGAATATATTCTTTTTCTGAGTGAAGTTTATTTTTATGCATATCCAAATTCAAATAAACCCCACTGAACTCAAGTGTTATAGGAGTATGAATCAGTAGATCATGACCTAAAGTTATCCTCCCCTTTGTTTGTTAAGATTCTTAGACAAAGATAAATTTGATGAACGACAAAATATGTCGTTTCAATTTGTTTTTAGTAAGACATACTTTGTCTGAGTCGTAGGCTAGTTTTGGTTCCAAACAATTTAAATAAGTCGTATGAAATTAGCCATTATTGGAAGTCGAAGTTTTGAAGATTATGAGTTTGCTGTTGCGCAGCTTCACGAGTTAATTCAAAAAGAAAAGTGGGTGCTTACTCATATTGTATCTGGGGGAGCTAAGGGAGCGGATCAAATAGGGGAGCGTTTTGCTTTGGAACACGAATTGGAACTCTTACTGTTTAAACCCGATTGGAAGCGCTTTGGTAAACGGGCAGGATTTATGCGAAATAGCGACATTATTGCTCATTCGGATGCTGTGGTTGCTTTTTGGGATGGGGCATCCAGGGGAACAAAAGATTCAATTGATAAGGCTAAGGCATTAAACAAAAAAGTAATGGTGGTGCACATTGCATAAAAAAGGAAAGCCCATACTAATAGTAAAGGGCAAAGGCCTCTTTTTTTGGGTTTACTCAAAAAAAAGAGGCCTTTGCCCTTTATTTATAAGAAGAGTAATAGTCTAATACTATTTTCGAACTAAATTTTAAAAGCATGGCTAGATATGTAGCAACGGTGATCCGAACTTTTACCAATGAACAAGTATACCTTGAAAAGGGGATGCGCGTAGAATTTGTATCCTTTTCTCCACCTTGGATGGACAATGGAAAAGTGGTACAACAAGCCTTTATGCGGGTCTATGGAATTGATTTCTCAAAGGGAGGGGGATGTAGTCCTGCTTTTATAGAGGTAATTGAATTAAAATAAATTTTTTTGACTTGTGCGTTTTGACAGCCAACCTTTTTATGTTTGCCCTGTCACTGTAATACAATGAAAGATGAAAGAACTACTAAGAATATACCATGTATTAGCTCTATTTGAGCGAAAAGAAGCCTGTACGCTAGATGAAATAAGAAAAGCGATAAGTCTAGATGAACCAGAACTAGTTAGCTATGAAACTTGGAATCGCTTAAGGAATAAAATGTTGAATCATTATGGTTTTGTGGTAACCTATGATAAAGAAAGTAACACCTCAAGGATCTCTTTTGATACGAAAGTTGATAAAGATAAGTTGATGGGACTGATTCATCATTTTAAAACAATGGGACTTTTACAAGGGTATATTGATCATGATAAAGAGATGATCGAGCGTGTTGAATTTGAACAGGGGATGAGCTCTGGTAGTGAAGCTCATTTTAATGCCTTACAACACGCTATGATGCAAAACCACTCTATGTTAATTAGCCACCAAGGATACACTAAATCAGCGCCTGTCGATTATGAAGTGAATCCTCTATACTTCAAACAATACCAGAACCGCTGGTATTTAATTGCTGAAATTGCTAGTAAGGGCACCTTTAGAGCCTTTGGAATAGATCGCATTCAAAGTGTAAAACCTAAAGGAAAGGTGTTTAAAAATAGAATCAAAGAGGCAAAAAAACAGTTTAGCCAAGTTGTTGGTCTTGATTTAAAAGGCAATGGTCTTCAGGATGTAATTATCGCCTTTGACCCGAGTCAGAAGCCTTATGTGGAAAGTATAAAACTACATCAAAGTCAAACCGTTATATCAGATACACTTGAAAAATATATCATAAAAATTAGGGTGAGTCCCAACTACGAATTACAGCAACAAATCCAAAAGTTTGGAAGATTAGCTGAGGTTTTAGAAGGGGATTGGATTTGTTTTTAAATAATAAATTGGATTTTTAATATAATACTAATGGAAGAAAATAATAGTAAAACGGGAGCATTAATTGTCGGAGCACTTGGGTTGTTGTACGGAATAAGTCCTATAGATTTAGTACCTGATGTTATTCCAGTCGCTGGATGGTTAGATGATTTAGTTATAGCAGGAGGTTCTATATTACATGTAGCAGAGGCTTATCTAAAAGATTATAGTAAAAGTTTAGCTACTCTAGTGAAAATGGTCAAGTGGATGGTTTGGATATTAGGAGGTATACTTGTATTGATTCTTGCTCTTTTTGGCGTGGCTATTTACTCTTTGTTTACAAATTAATTAGAAAGTAAAAGTTAGACGTATGAAATTATTACCCCTATACAGTTTGCTTTTCCTATCTCTTTTTTGCAGTAGGCTGGCCTATGGACAAGTAAACAAATTAGAAAAGAGAATTTATTTGTTTGATGTAACAGCTTCAATGGAAGGAAGGGGACAAGGCGGAACAGAGAATATTTTTGCCGATGTCAAGCACAGTTTACTAAATGCTATTGAAGCAGTTCAATCGCCTAAAACAGAGATTGTTCTACTTACTTTTACTAATAAAGTTCACGAAAAGAGAAGCTTTTTTATAAACGAATTGGATAGTATACGAAAGTATATTGATCAGATACAAGTTCAAAAAGGAGACACCAATATAGCTGATGCCTGGGAAGCAGGGGTGGAAGAAGTAAATCCAGATAAACTAAATTATGTATTTCTACTAACAGATGGAATTCACAATACAGGACCTGACAAGCAAATATTGTATGATCGATTAAAGGGATGGGGCGACTATGCTATGAATCATTACTATTATGGTTTCTATGTTATGTTGACTAAAACTTCTGAAGATGTTGAATTAGAAAAGGTTATCAAAGAAACAAATCAGCTTTACATTATTAAATCCCCTCATGTGAATATTACTTTTTTAACCACTAGTTACGGATGGAAAGCCAATATTAAAAACAACAAACGAATCAAAATACAGTATCAAAAAAATACGTTCACTCCATTCCCGTATCAGCTGAATATAAAAGCTACCTTAAGCGATAATCCTTATTATAAAATTAAACGAGTAGACAATCACTTAAGTCAAGATTTATCGTTGATTTTAGAAATAGAAGAACTAGTACCCTTAAAACAAATACCCATTGAGGTTGACTTAACTTTTACGTTAGATTACGAGCGAGAAAAATACCCTATGCTGTTTATTGTTCCAGAAAAGGTGAATGTAAAGATTCAAAATAGAGGGATTAGAAGTGTAACAATTAAAGAAAAGAGATAGCGATGAGAAATGTTTTTTGGCTTATAAGTTTTGTTATACTAGTAGTTAGTTGTAATACAGTAACCGAAGAGAAAAGAGAAAACTATGACTTTGGAAGCAAACGATTTGATGAACCTTTCTATTACTTGCCTTCCAAACCTGAATTTTTAGTACAATCCCTTGAATACACTCCTAGTTGGTTTTTAACAGATACTATTTACCTAACCAAAACGATCGAAATTGAATTCAATGAAGAAAGTATTCGTTCGCAGTCAAAGGCTCTTATCAAGGTTGGAGATTCTTTGGGAAATCCAATTCCTGGGGTAGAGGTATATTTCAATTCTAGACAAGCTAGCGATAACTTGATAGAATTGATAGAATTGATGGCAATTGGTGAAGATAAACAAGAAATCGTCATCGGATTGAAGTTATTACCAGAGTATGGAGAACAAAACTTTAAAGGAGGGATTTTTCTTCTCTCTGATGATATTGACGAGTTAAATGGTGCTGCTACTAATTATGATCAAAATCAATTTGCTGAGTGGACAGCAAGCCAAAAGATTGGAGGCACGTGGCTATTGTGGTTGGTATGGTTTCTTCTTTTTCTTCTTCTAATTTTCGTGTTATACAATATTATCTATTTATTAATTAGTTCGTTACCAGGGGTTAAGTCTATTATATCTAGTGTCCCATACAATTCGAATAAACCTAAAAGGTTGACCAATGATGTAAAAAACAAAAAGAGCAAAGTGAATAAGGCAAAGAAAAAAGCGCATAAAGAAGATTACTTTAAAGATATAAGGGAGGCAGTTGGTAGCCAGAAAGGCGCTAATCATAAGGGGAAAAAAGAGTATAGAAATTTAGATCTTAAAATTTATGAGCATAATAACAAGATTTATTACGATAAGGAACAAATAGGTTTTATTACACTTTCAACGATAGTATTTACTCAGGATGCTAAAAACATTGGGGTTAGTAAAATATTAAACCACCCAAAGCTTATGTCTAAGAAAACTTATGTTTTTTATGATGGTAACGTCACAAATACAGTTGAAACGGATAAGCAAGGAAGGATCGCTATTTACAAGGCTATAATTAAGAACCCGATTAGTGGTCAAGGTAGAAATAGCTCAATACAAACAGATGCCTTAATTTTTAAAGATGGTGAAGTAGACGTGCCTCAAGAAACGGGGGGAGAACGTACAGATCGATATAATGACCAAGGGGGACATATCGTTCCTCATGTGTGTGGTGGTAGTAATTGTTTGATTAATATTTATCCACAGGCACATAATGTTAATAATTCTAGTGAGTTTAAAAAAGATGAAAGAAAAACAAAAGAGGCTTTATCTCAATATAATGAAGTAGAGTTAATTACAAGGTTTAGTTATAAAGGAACTTCATTAAGACCATTTAAAATAAAAAGAAAACACGGTTTTGATAAAAAGGAAATAGAATTCATCAATAATAATCTAACTAAATAAAAACGGAATGAATATTTTTAATCGCGTTTTAGATGGTATTTCAAAGAAGGGAAAGAATAATTTACAATCAGATTATTCAGCCAATGCATTTCTATTAAAACCTTTGTGGTTTGCAGCCGGTGCAGATCCTTATTTATTAAAAAAGGGAACCTATTCTGATCAAGTAAAGATGGCTTGTATGGGAGGAACTGTGTATGCTACAGCCTTATTAGCTTTTATCTCAGGCTCTTTTGCTATTCAAACTATTTTTTTTCCTAAGGATTCTACTAGTTGGAGCGTTTATCTCTTTGGAGTTATTTGGGCCCATTATTTTTAATTTAGATCGTTTTATTGTGTCATCTACACCACCTAATATTGGAAAGGTGTGGTATAAAAAGATGTTGAATGCCTTGCCTCGTATTTTTATGGGGTTAGTTATTTCCTTTGTAATATCTAAACCTTTAGAATTGAAGATTTTTGAGAAAGATATTGATTTAATAATTTCAGAAAAAATGCAGAAGGGTAAAAATGAAAAGAAACAGACTTATTATAAGAATAATACAGATCATAAAGATTTATCTAAAAAAATTGAAGAGTTAGGTGAAAAATTAAAAGAAGCAAAAGAAGGTGAAAAAAAATATGAAAAAGAATTTAATAAACAAAAGAATGGGGAGGGCTCTAATAAACAGACTGGTATTGGGGATCTTGCAAAATCAGATTGGAAACAAAAAGAAGATTATTCCAAAAAGGTAGGTCAACTTGAAAAAGAGATTAAAAACTTAAAAGAAAAAAAGCTAGAAGTTGAAAAAAATATTGATAGGGAATTTGAGTCTAATTATAAAAAGGAGTTAGATCAAGAAAAAAGTTTTGTAAAACAAATTGGTATAGCGCATGAAATTAGTCCGCTAATCTCTTGGTCTTTAACGTTATTATTTGTAGTCTTAGAATTAACCCCTATTATCTTTAAGCTAATGATGGAGCGTGCACCTTATGATTTTCAATTGTATGATCGAGATGAGGTTATTATCAGCCGAAGTACCGTGTATGAAAATGATACGAAACATTTTAGCAAAAATGCGCAACAGATTGATCAAGAAAAACAGCGAGAAATAGCGGCCAGGGATGAAAGTCATCATAAAGATGTAGAAGAATACAAACGTCAGCGTGAAGAAGAAGTTGCTTATACTCGTCAACAATTTGATCAAACAGTTGAAGAAAGGATGCGCAAAGAATCGGAAATGAAGCAGGTAGCATTTGAAAATAAATATCGAGCATTTATCAATACTAACCTCAATCATGAGCAAGAACAATTATTGCTCCAAAATCTGACTTTAAAAGAAGAGTATATTCAGCGTTTAGAGGAGTTGGAAAAATTGGATTTTGAACGTCAGTTGCTTAGACAAGTACACAGGAAGAAAATAAGTTCCCAAGAAGATATCGAAATGAAACGCGTAGAAGCAATGAGACTTAACGAACTGAGTAAATTAGCATTAGATGAAGAATATCAACAACAACTTTTAGCTTTGGACAAGGAACATGATGCAAAGCGACTGAAAATTTATCAAGAATTGTTAGATAAGCGCATAAAGGAAGAAGCGGAAAATACGGCATTGGAATTGTCAGCTAGAGCAGTGGCTAAACTTAGTCATCCTTTGGATATGCAAAGCATTCATCAACGACAAAAAGCAAATGAAAAACAGGTTGTTCCAGCGAACGAGTCAAAGCGCATTGCAGACGCGCTTATTATGGGAAAATATTACAAACCTGGAGAGAATTATGCTGAAATTAAAGTTCTAACTGCTGATACAATTAGACAAATGCAAGGAAATCTTTTGGAGTTGACTGATCAACAAGTGAAAGAATTGTTTGATTCAGATGAAAATAAAATAATTACCGATGCTAAACTAGCTCAATTTAAAAAGGGTAAGGATTTAGTCGAGGCCGTTAAACACTATTTAGATAGAAGTAACGGAAGTGGCTTATTGTTTAATATGGATCAAGCAATTAGTATTGACCAAAAGACTAGGAAAGCTTTAAAAGAAAAAATGGTTTTATAGTTATTTATTGAATTACTTGTGATTATATCTGTTTTAAGAGCGTTGTGGAAAATACTAACTTATCTCTTAAAAGGGATCATGTTAGTAGGCACTTATGTAGCTTACCCTTTTGTCTTTTGTACAGGAGAGCGTCGTTTTTTACCTTTCAAAACCTATAGAGTGAAGATGGACGATCCCTTATATATGGCTTTATATAAAGGATTGCTTTATATGGGATGGGGAAGTTTAACTGTTTTTTACTTCTGCTATCTTTGGTTTACTTACTCTTGTTTGACGACATTAGGGTATACTATTCTAGGGTATGAAAAGACAAAAGGGAACACACTTTTACTTGTCGTAATTACTTTGTTTTTAGGAGGACTTTACTTTTTTTTAATATTTAGCCAAATGAGACAACTAAATGTTCAACGTAAAATGAGTAGGGTATCAATTAAATCTACATTTGGACGTATGGGAATTTTGTGGATTTGGATTAGTGTACTTGTAATTCCACTGTTTATACAAGAAGAATTGATTAAAGGAGGGCAATTAAAAGATATTGTAGTGATAGAAGAAGTCGTCATTCCGAAAGTTGCTGAAAATAAATTATCAAATGCCGAAATTGGATGGGCAGAAAGATGGCGTATTTTGGAAACATACTATGCAAATTTTTATTTAAAGAAAGAGTATAAGGATCTTGTCATTGGATATGTCAAGCTATTTTTTCTTGCTTTCTTTATTAAAATATTACTTCTCTATTTAGATATTTATTATTTAGTAAGAAAAAAAAAGGAGATGAACAATGTTATTTAAATATATCGTACCAAAACTGGGTATTAAATACTACAATTTATTATAATTTAAAGCCTAGTAAGAAATTAACTAGGCTGTTTTTTATAAAACTGTCCTTTTAAATTTCTTTGTCCATATACTCTTCTAATGTTTCTTTTAGTTTATCCAAATAACAAGTCCTTGATTTAGCTCTTGTTTTCATCCGGTGAAAAGCGTGATGAATATCTCCTAAAAGGATTTGAAACAGTTCTTGAAAAATAACAGCTATTTTTCTGATTTCTATTTTACCGTTCCCGATAGAACCAGTTACATAAAGCGCGTAGATCAGTTCTATCGGGCACTTTTCGTATCTCAAGATGGGAGTTGAAACGCTCATTGTACCAGTGGTACACAGAATAAGTTCCCTTTGGTATACACGAGATATAGGCCTGATTCCCTAACCACGGAAGCGCTAAGGTTAGGCAAATGTTTTGCTTGTCGATTTGAGGTAACCCATGGGACGTTTCGGGTAGATAAAGTCGATGTAGTACCAGTGTCAGCATAGTCTTGATTTTTGTGGGTTAGTGTCTGACAAAATTGCTCGAAATAGCAGCGATGGAAAAGAAAGGGGGCGCGTTTGATCGCGATTGGTTATACAAAGGAGTAAAAGCGAATAAAAGATTTTGCTCGACTGTTAACGGTACAAGTGCTGGAAAACACTACCCCTTGATGTAAAAGAGAAGTGCCTTCACGACAATGAATCGTAAAAAGGAACAAGATGAGTACAACAGCTAGATAAAATGGAAGAATGTTTATTTATGCTACAGCTGTAGTTGTAAGTACTGGACGCAGTTATAAAACAGCCCTAAAAATTCTAAATGAAGTTCGAAAGAGGTATGAAAGACCAGCAGGAGCGATGGTGACCTACAAAGAGTTTAGTGTATGTATGCACTTAGACGAAGAAGTCTTTAGCGCGCTGCAATAGGTAAGGTTTTGTTTGGGTTTCCTATGGGTTTTGTTTGGTAAAATGGGGTCTAGTCCTAGTAAACACAGGGAAATACCATAGAATCCCCAAACAAATGACAAAGGATTGTTTTTATTATTTTGATTTTCAGTATTTTATTTTTTTATCAAGGCGAAATATAACGCCATTTTATCCTTTGTAATCCCAAAAGTGGAAGAATGGAGCAGGGGGTATTTCACAGTTGAATTTACTTGTTTAGGTTTGCAGTGTATTCCTCGAATAAGCGAGCAGAAAGGAGAGAATGTA
>JASLHL010000302.1 GCA_030152225.1 Flavobacterium sp.
GGAGCATCTATAGGTTTGATGAATATAATGCTTGTCTCCGTTACCGAGCGTACTAGAGAGATTGGTGTACGTAAAGCTATTGGAGCAACTCCAGAAGTTATACGTAAACAGTTTTTGATGGAGGCTATTGTTATTTGTTTAATGGGGGGAATAGCCGGAATACTTTTGGGAATTTTGATTGGCAATGTGATGGCATTGGTTTTGGGTGCGAGTTTTGTTATCCCATGGAAATGGATGCTTCTTGGGATCAGTGTATGTGTGTTGGTAGGCATGATTTCGGGATACTACCCCGCGTCTAAGGCTTCTAAATTAGACCCCGTGGATGCCCTTCGATATGAATAAAAAATTAAGCAAACGTTTTCATACTATTAAATTCTTTCAATTTGAACACTTTCGAGGCTCCTTGTATAGGATTTTTGCACGAAAGCGCTTTAAAATGAGTAATATTGTATAAAAATTAAATAAGGTATGTATAAAACTCTTCAGCCTGCATTGCAGAAAGAATTGGCCGCTATTAAAGAAGCGGGCTTGTATAAAGAAGAAAGAATCATCACTACGCCTCAAGGTGCCGACATTAAAATTAGCACAGGAGAGGAAGTGATTAATTTCTGTGCAAACAATTATTTAGGATTATCTTCTAATCCTGAGGTGATCAATGCCGCCAAAAAAGCAGTAGATGATCGTGGCTACGGAATGTCTTCGGTTCGTTTTATTTGTGGTACTCAAGACATACACAAGGAATTAGAAGCTAAGATTTCTTCTTTCTTAGGTATGGAAGACACCATATTATACGCAGCAGCCTTTGATGCAAATGGTGGTGTATTTGAACCTTTATTCTCTGCTGAAGATGCGATAATATCGGATGAACTGAATCACGCTTCAATTATTGATGGAGTGCGTTTGTGTAAAGCACAGCGTTTTCGCTACAAAAACTGTGATATGGCTGATTTGGAAGCGCAATTAATTGCTGCTAAAGATGCTAGACACCGTATTATAGTAACGGATGGGGCTTTCTCTATGGATGGATCGGTAGCTCCTTTGGATCAGATATGTGATCTTGCTGATAAATATGAAGCCTTAGTGATGATTGATGAGTCACATTGTTCTGGTTTTATAGGTAAGACGGGTCGTGGTACGCATGAATTGTTTCATGTAATGGATCGCGTCGATATAATAACGGGGACCTTAGGTAAAGCGCTGGGTGGAGCATCTGGAGGTTTTACTTCTGCTCGTAAAGAAATTATTGACATGTTACGTCAACGTTCTCGTCCATATTTATTTTCTAATACTTTAGCACCTTCGATTGTAGGGGCATCAATTGCTGTATTGGATATGCTCAGTGAGGCTACGACTTTGCGCGATAAATTAGAAGAAAATACGATTTATTTCCGTGAAAAGATGACTGCTGCTGGATTTGATATTAAGCCAGGATTTCATCCAATTGTACCCGTTATGCTGTATGATGCTAAATTGGCACAAGAATTCGCTGCAAAAATGTTGGTAGAAGGTATTTATGTTATTGGTTTTTATTATCCAGTAGTTCCTCAGGATAAAGCACGTATACGTGTACAAATCTCCGCAGGACACGAAAGAGCACATTTGGATAAAGCCATTGCTGCATTTACGAAAGTTGGTAAAGAATTAGGCGTAATCTAAGGATTTGTTGCTAAAATAATACAGCATCGGATAGCTTTTCGTGTTACACAAAAAAGGCTTTTACCGATTTAGTGTCGGCATGATAGGCGCTAAAAAAAGATATAAAATAAAAAAAATATAAATAAAATAAAATTGTAACGCAAAATAATTATCTTTGCACCCTCAATTTTACACAAAATAATACTTGCTAAATGCAGAATATCAGAAATATAGCGATTATCGCTCACGTTGACCACGGTAAAACAACTTTGGTTGATAAAATTCTTCACTTTACAAATCTTTTTAGAGATAATGATGGTACCGGAGATTTAATTCTAGACAACAATGATCTAGAGCGTGAACGTGGTATTACCATTGTTTCCAAAAACGTATCGGTAAAATACAAAGATGTTAAAATCAATGTTATTGATACACCTGGTCACGCGGATTTCGGTGGTGAAGTTGAACGTGTATTGAAAATGGCTGATGGAGTTGTTTTGTTGGTGGATGCTTTCGAAGGTCCAATGCCTCAAACGCGCTTTGTAACACAAAAAGCTTTAGCTTTAGGTTTGAAACCTATCGTTGTTGTAAATAAAGTGGATAAAGAGAACTGTCGTCCAGAAGAAGTATACGAAAATGTTTTTGACTTATTCTTTAGTTTAGATGCTACAGAAGAGCAATTAGCATTCCCTGTATTGTACGGATCTTCTAAACAAGGTTGGATGAATACAGATTGGAAAACACCAAGCGAAGATTTTACGCCATTATTGGATGCTATTATCGAGCATATTCCAGCTGCTCCTCAAAATGAAGGTACCCTTCAGATGCAAATTACTTCCTTAGATTACTCTACTTTCGTAGGTCGTATTGCTATTGGTCGTGTTGCACGTGGTGTAATCAAAGAAAACCAACCTATTTCATTGATGAAACGTGATGGTAAAGTGGTTAAAACACGTGTAAAAGAACTTCAAGTATTTGAAGGCTTAGGTCGTATCAAAGTGAGTGAAGTTAAAGCCGGTGATATCTGTGCGGTTGTTGGTATTGAAGGTTTTGATATTGGTGATACTTTAGCGGATTTTGATAATCCAGAGCAATTGGAAGTTATCCATATCGATGAGCCTACGATGAACATGTTGTTTACAATTAACAACTCTCCTTTCTTCGGTAAAGAGGGTAAATTTGTAACTTCTCGTCACATTCATGATCGTTTGCAAAAAGAATTAGAGAAAAACTTAGCATTACGCGTTGTTCCTACGGAATCTCCGGATGCTTGGTTAGTATATGGTCGTGGTATTCTTCACTTATCGGTTTTGATCGAAACTATGCGTCGTGAAGGTTATGAATTACAAGTGGGTCAACCGCAAGTAATTTTAAAAGAAATTGATGGTAAGAAATGTGAGCCAGTAGAGGTATTGGTTGTTGATGTTCCTGCTGAAGTTTCGGGTAAAGTAATCGAATTGGTAACGCAACGTAAGGGTGAGTTATTAATCATGGAAACAAAAGGTGAAATGCAACACTTAGAGTTCGAAATCCCTTCTCGTGGAATTATTGGTTTACGTAATAACGTATTAACTGCTACCGCTGGTGAAGCTGTTATGGCACACCGTTTGAAAGGTTACGAACCTTGGAAAGGTACTATTCCTGGACGTTTACATGGTGTATTAATTTCATTAGATAAAGGTACTACTACAGCTTACTCTATTGATAAATTACAAGATCGCGGTAAATTTTTCGTGGATCCAGGAGCAGATATTTATGAAGGTCAAATCCTTGGTGAGCATATCCGTGATAATGATTTAACGATTAATATTGTAAAAGGTAAGCAATTAACCAATATGCGTGCATCTGGTACAGATGATAATACTCGTATTGCTCCAGCGATTAAATTCTCCTTAGAAGAATCTATGGAATACATTCAAAATGATGAATATATTGAGGTAACTCCACAAAGTATTCGTTTACGTAAAATCTACTTAACAGAAGGTGAACGTAAAGTGAATGGTAAGAAATTCCAATAAGAGTTCATTTTAAATGAATATAAAATAATTCGTAAAACAGATCAAGAGCCTTATACTATGAGGCTCTTTTTTTGTCTATCTATTAAAATTTAAATGTAAAGTTTATGTGAAGCTTTTTAAAACCGAAAGGAAAAAAAGCGGTTTAAAAATTATAAATACTTACATTTGTTAGTCCGTGAAAGATTCCTTTGGAATACAGCTAAAGTTATAATACATCCATGAGCAAATCAAAACAATTCAATCAGAAATCCCATATACAGATAAAAGGAGCAAAAGTCAATAATTTGAAAAATATTGATGTAGATATTCCAAAAAACAATCTCGTGGTGATTACAGGAATGTCCGGCTCCGGAAAATCTTCCCTGGCTTTTGACACCTTATATGCCGAAGGACAGCGTCGTTATGTAGAAAGTCTATCTTCTTACGCTAGGCAGTTTATGGGGCGCATGAACAAGCCAGAAGTGGATTATATCAAAGGTATTGCTCCTGCAATTGCTATTGAGCAACGTGTTATAACGAGTAATCCTAGATCTACTGTAGGAACCTCAACAGAAATTTATGATTATTTAAAACTACTTTTTGCTCGTGTTGGGAAAACAATTTCCCCTGTTTCTGGTAAAGAGGTTACAAAAGATACAGTGACTTCTGTTGTTGATTTCACGGCAACACTTCCCGTAGATTCTGTTTTAACTGTATTTTGTCCATTAATTCCCACCAACGACCGTAAATTAAAAGAAGAACTCGCTTTATTATTGCATAAGGGATTTGTACGAATTATGTACAAAGATGCTTTGCAAAAGATTGAAACCATTCTAGAGGATGATAAAGTTTCTAATACTATTTTAAAGCAAGGTGTTGTACAAATTGTTGTGGATCGTATTCGCTTGGATCAAGATGAGGAAACGCTATCTCGATTAGCGGATTCTGTGCAAACGGCATTTTTTGAAGGTAAGGGTGCATGTACTATAGAAGTGGAAGGGAAAAAATACTCTTTTTCAGATCTTTTTGAATTGGATGGTATACGCTTTGAAGAACCTACTGCAAATTTTTTCTCTTTTAATAATCCATATGGTGCGTGTAGACGTTGTGAGGGCTACGGAAAGATTATTGGAATAGATCCAGATCTTGTTTTCCCAGATAAAAGTCGCTCCGTTTATGATGGTGCAATTGCGCCTTGGCGTGGAGAAAAAATGGGAGAATGGTTGCAGAAGTTTATAGATAAGTCCTTGAAATTTGATTTTCCAATTCATCGTGCTTATACGGACTTAACCGAAAAACAACGGGAATTACTGTGGACCGGAAATAAGTATTTTACAGGCTTAAATGAATTTTTTGAGCAGTTAGAAGAGCAGACCTATAAAATTCAGTATCGTGTGATGCTGTCACGCTATAGAGGCAAAACAGATTGTCCTGAATGTAAGGGTACGCGCTTGAGAAAAGATGCGACTTATGTTAAAATACAGGATAAGTCTATCACTGATATTGTGCTTATGCCTTTGCAAAAAGCATTGGATTTCTTTGAACAATTAGATTTAACTGCTCGCGAGACGATTATTGCCAAACGTTTATTAGCTGAAATTACTAACAGATTAAAGTTTTTATGTGACGTAGGTTTAAGCTATTTAACTTTAAATCGTTTATCAAACTCTCTTTCTGGAGGAGAATCTCAGCGGATCAACCTAGCGACTTCATTGGGTAGTTCCTTAGTCGGATCTATTTATGTCTTGGATGAACCCAGTATAGGTTTACATCCTAGAGATACGCAACGTCTAATTTCTGTCTTAAAATCTCTGCGTGATGTGGGGAATACCGTTATTGTGGTAGAGCATGAACAAGAAATGATGGAAGCGGCTGACTATCTAATCGATATTGGTCCTGAGGCTGGAGTTCATGGTGGAGAATTGGTGTTTGCTGGAACATACTCTGAAATTTTAAAAGATAAAAAAAGTTTAACAGGAAAGTATCTAAGTGGAAATGCAGCTATAGAAATCCCTGAAAACCGTCGCAAATGGACGGATTCTATTTGGGTCAAAGGAGCGCATGAAAATAATTTAAAAGGTATAGATGTACAATTTCCATTGCATGTATTTACAGTTGTAACTGGAGTATCTGGTTCGGGTAAAACCTCCTTAGTAAAGCGTATATTATATCCAGCCTTGCAAAAAGCTATCGGGAATTACTCCGGAGAGCAAACCGGAATTTACGATGCCTTAGAAGGAGATTACGCAGGGATTGAGCAAGTGGAAATGGTGGATCAAAATCCAATTGGTAGATCTTCGCGATCCAACCCCGTGACCTATGTAAAAGCATGGGATGAAGTTCGTGCTTTGTACGCCAATTTGCCTGCGTCTAAGGCGACAGGATTAAAGCCTGCAGCATTTTCTTTTAATGTTGAAGGTGGGCGATGTGATGTGTGTCAAGGAGAGGGTGAAGTTAAAATTGAAATGCAATTTATGGCGGATATTATTCTGCCTTGTGAGGCCTGTAATGGGAAGCGTTTCAAACAACATATATTAGATATACACTACGAAGGTAAATCTGTTTCGGATATCCTAGATTTGAGTGTAGATGAGGCGATTATCTTTTTTAAAGAACAAGCCAAAATCATCAGCAAATTACAACCTTTACAAGATGTGGGTTTGGGCTATGTAAAATTAGGACAATCTTCGAGCACATTGTCTGGTGGGGAAGCGCAAAGGATTAAGTTAGCTTCTTTTTTAATCAAAGGAAATAATAGCAAAAAAACACTGTTTATTTTTGATGAACCAACCACAGGTCTGCATTTCCATGATATCAAAAAACTCTTGAAATCTTTTGATGCTTTATTGGCGTTAGGAAATAGTATTTTGGTGATTGAGCATAATATGGATATGATTAAATCCGCAGATTGGGTCATCGATATAGGCCCAGAAGGTGGTGATCAAGGTGGAAGTCTTGTTTTTGCTGGGAAACCCGAAGATATTGTACACTGTAAAGCTTCGTATACGGGACAGTATTTAAAGGACCATTTAAAATAAAATATCAACCCTAAAAATAAAAAAAATGTTTAAAAGATTTATTGCAATCTCGATGATTAGTCTTTCTGGACTAATGGCTTTTGGACAATCACAACCGGAGAAACCTAAACTCGTTGTGGGATTAATGGTGGATCAAATGCGTTGGGATTATTTATATCGTTTTGCAGATCGATTTGGTGAAGGTGGATTTAAGCGCCTATTAAGAGAAGGTTTTTCGTGTGAAAACGCCTCTATTGATTATATACCAACCTACACAGCAGTTGGTCACTCGACAGTATATACGGGTTCAGTTCCTTCTATTCATGGTATTACAGCCAATGATTGGATTATGCAACAAACAGGTAAAGCCATGTATTGTACCCAGGATGATTTTGTAGAAGGTGTAGGTACTTCGGAAAAA
>JASLHL010000256.1 GCA_030152225.1 Flavobacterium sp.
TGGAAAACCTTCAAGAACTCTTATTAGAAAATGGATATCGAAAAATAGCGTTTACTGTTTCTAAAACCCAACACCTTTTTTTGAAAGCAAAAATCAACGGAATTTCCGGTGATTTTATATTAGACACTGGTGCCTCGAACAGCTGTATAGACTTTAGTCATATCGAACACTTTAATATCGAGGCTTCCGATTCCAACACTAAGGCTTCCGGAGCAGGTGCCAACGGTATGTTAACTCAGGTTTCGTATCAAAACAAACTTCAAATGGGTCGTTGGAAAAATCCAAAAACCGACTTGATTTTGCTCGATTTATCTCATGTCAACATCGCTTTAAAACAATACAAAGCAAAAACCGTTCACGGTATTATTGGCGCAGACGTATTGCTCCGTGGTGAAGCATTAATCGATTATAAAAACAAATATTTGTTTCTAAAATAAGCCTTATCGCTTGTATTCTTCTGCTACTTGTTCCAATTCGGTGTACCAAGCGGCACCAAATTTACGAACCAAAGCTTCTTTGACAAATTTATAGACTGGAACTTCGAGTTCTTTACCCAAAGAACAAGCATCGTCACAAATACTCCATTTATGGTAATTAACCGCCGAGAAATCCGAAAACTCCCGTACTCGAATTGGGTATAAATGACAGGAAACCGGTTTTTTCCATTTGATTAAACCCTCATTATAGGCTTGCTCAATACCACAAAGAGCGGTATCCTCATCAAAAATAACATACGCACACTCGGCTCCATTGACCAATGGGGTCTCAAACCCTCCGTCTTCACCAATAACTGAAGTGCCTTGCGCCTCTATAGCCGCAATACCTTCAGCACGCAAAAACGGCTTTACCGTAGCGTAAATATCTTGCATAATCTTTGTCTCCTCCTCTTCTAAAGGTGCTCCAGCAGTACCATCCACACAGCATTCGCCCTTGCATGCCGATAAATTGCACACAAACTCCCTCTCAAACAATTCTTCTGATACAATTGTCTTTCCTAATTGAAACATATGATTCTAAATTTAAATGCCCGCAAAAATACAAACTTTATTTGGTGTTTATTTCCATTACCAAAACAAAGCACACTATAAACCACTATTTTAGACTCAGTCTAGTGAATATGAACCTGAAAACTCAACTAGAACACAGCATAAAACCGACGACCATTCGACAAATATTGGATTAAAACTACAAATCACAACGTACGAATCTCGATTTACGAATAAAATTCCTTACTTTGTCCATTATATTCAATGCTAATCCTACAATTATACCCTATGGAAATCGACCTTAAAGAAATTATCACTACCGGAATGATTTTATTTGCAGTGATTGACATTCTGGGTGCCATTCCCATCATTGTAGAATTGCGTAGCCGAGTTGGTCATATCCATTCCGAAAAAGCCACCATAGTTGCAGCAGTAATTATGATTGCCTTTTTATTTATAGGTAATGAAATTTTGAATTTAATCGGTATCGATGTCAATTCCTTTGCAGTTGCTGGAGCATTTGTTTTGTTTTTCTTAGCCTTAGAAATGATATTGGGCATCCGCTTGTATAAGGATGAAGCCCCGAGCACGGCCTCTATAGTACCCTTAGCTTTTCCATTGATTGCAGGAGCTGGTGTATTGACCACTTTACTTTCTTTAAAATCTCAGTATCAGAACATCAATATTATTTTTGGAATTATACTCAATATGATTTTTGTGTATATCGTACTTAAGATGTCCGGAAAAATAGAAAAAATATTAGGCGTAACCGGTTTAAGCGTCATTCGAAAGGTTTTTGGAATCGTTTTATTAGCGATTGCTGTTAAATTATTTGCAAGTAATGTTAAAGGCTTAATCAACTAATTTATTTTTAGTACTTTTCAGGATTATATAAATCAAATTCCAACAATGAAAATTTTTAGTTATATCGCACTGTTTTTTGTAGCTGCTTTACTGGTTGTCAATATCATATCATTAGATTTCAACAATCTATTCGAAGGAAGCAGCCTTATTGCACTAATCGGAATCGTCGCTTTATTATGCGCGGTTTGCGTGGTACTGATTTTTAGAACCTCCAAATTAATCGACGAAAAAACCAAATAATCATGTATGATGCTTTGATTATTGGTGGTGGCGTTGCCGGAGTTTCTTGTGCCCAAATTTTAGGGTCTGCACAAGCAAAACCCTTTATGGCTAACAAAAAAATTGCATTAATTGCACACCAGAAAGCATCCATGCTTCAGGATGCCGTTTTTTACAATGCCTACGGTATACCCGCGGGAAAACTCGGATCCGAGTTGCTCGAAGAGTCCAAAGAATTGCTACGAAAACACTACCCACAAATTGAGCTGATCGAAAACGAAAAAGTCAATTCGGTGATTTCTCAAGGTGATTTCTTTGTCGTTCACACCAACAAAAACACTTACGAAGCCAAAATCGTTGTCGTTGCCGTTAATTCTAGTAATCATTTTCAAATTGAAGGATTGATGAATTTCGTTGAACCTCATCGCAAGTCAATACCACAAAAAAATCGGATTCAACTTCAAAACCACGATCAACTTGTAACTAATAATCTATATGTAGCGGGAACTTTGGCTGGTCATCGCAGTCAACTCTCCATCGCAGCAGGTAGCGGAGCAGCTGTTGCAACGGATATACTTACGCTGTGGAATAACGGTATTGAAACTCACAGCCACGACAGCATACGTTAGTCGAAACCCAAATTCCCAGCAGAACCAAAGATTGTTTTTTTAGTTCTTAATCACTTTAATCATCGGATCTTCTTTTAGAATCCACTGATA
>JASLHL010000322.1 GCA_030152225.1 Flavobacterium sp.
CTTCGATTATTTATGGTCTATTTGGTTTGGCTTTATTTGTTCAAACCCTTCAATTGGGAACGTCATTACTAGCGGCTGGATTGACGCTTGGATTATTATCTCTCCCTTATATTATTACAACCACAGAAGAGGCCTTAATGCAAATTCCCAATAGTACGAGAGAAGCTGCTTTAGCTGTTGGAGCAACCAAATTTGAAACCATCAAAGACGTTGTGATTCCGTCAGCTGTTCCTGGAATTCTTACCGGTGTTGTGTTAACCCTATCAAGAGCTGCTGGAGAAACTGCTCCTATCCTATTTACAGGTGCCGCCTTTTATATCAGTGATACCAATGGATACATCAACCAAGAGTTTATGGCACTTCCCTATCACTTATACATGTTATCCACCCAACATCAATCCATTGATGAAGTAAGACCAATCGCCTATGGAACGGCATTAGTACTCATCTTGGTGGTGTTTTTATTAAACCTAAGCGCATTTTATATCCGTTATAAATTCAGAAAAAATGAAAACTAAATTAGCTGCTGACAACCTAAACATTAGCTTTGGAAGCAAACATGTTTTAAAGAATGTAAGTGTACAATTTGAAGAAAATAAAATTACGGCCTTGATTGGTCCTTCGGGTTGTGGAAAAAGTACATTGTTGCGAAGTTTTAACCGCATGCACGACTTAGTTCCTTATGCCAAAATTCAAGGTTCAATACGATTAGAAGATCAAGATATCTATGCCAAAAATATTCCCGTAACAGAAATTCGCAAGCGCATTGGAATGGTTTTTCAAAAGGCAAATCCCTTTCCTAAAAGCATTTATGACAATATCGCCTACGGACTAAAAATAAACAACTTACCCCATGATAAAAGCGTCATTGAAAAAGCATTGACAGAAGCTTTCTTGTGGGATGAAGTAAAGGATGATTTGAAAATGCCTGCTCACCGTTTATCAGGTGGACAACAACAACGCCTTTGTATTGCTAGAGCCGTTGCTTTACGTCCAGAAGTAATCCTAATGGATGAACCTTGCTCTGCTTTGGACCCTGTGAGTACGATCAAAATTGAAGAATTAATCCTACATCTAAAAGAAAAATACACCATTGCCATTGTGACACACAATATGCAACAAGCCCAACGTATTGCTGATCACACCTACTTTATGTACTTGGGAGAAGTAAAAGAAAGTGGCTTGACACAAGATATCTTTGAAAATCCCAAACACGAAATGACTAAAAATTACATCAACGGCGTGTTTGGATAACCAACATTGAAATAAAAACCAAAAAAGCAGGTGATTTAAAAATCACCTGCTTTTATATTTTATGGTTTATTTTAGATAAAAACATCCGCTATCTTTTTTAATGACATAAGACCCATCAATCCACTGATGCAACTCCTCTAATTTACAAACTTTTTAAAGTCTTCATTATATTTAACATACGAATTAAACAACGCTCTTCTTTTTACAGTTGAGATATTTGAAACAAATTCCTGTTCAAATTTTTGTATTGTTGAAACAATATCAATAATCCTGAAGAATTAAAAATTAACATAGGCGTACTAATTATATGACATCGTACAATTTAAAAAATATCCTGAGCGCTTTTTTCACAGCGCCCTCAAAATCATTTATTTCTTACTGCATTTCCTACTCAATATGTCAATAATTAAATCATTTTTACCACTCTTGTGCTTCTTTCTTCTGTTTTTTTCGTTTATTCCAATACAAACCTCCACCTAGGAACAAAAACAGTAGAACAAAACTAGCGATTGTAATCCTACTCCCTGTTTGAATCACTTGGGGTTCAAACTTAAATTCGACCCTGTGTTTCCCAGCTGGAATTGGCAATCCACGCAATAAATAATTTACTTCATAATGGGGAACGAGTTGATTATCGATATAAGCGTTCCACCCTTTCTCATAAAATACCTCAGAAAACACGGCAAATCCCGCTTGATTATTTTGTGTCGTATACTGTACGTGGTTGGGTTGATATTGATCTAGTACAATCGTTGCTGTAGAATCTACGGAAAAAGAAGATTTTACTGCTAATTCCGGAAATTTAACCGTGTTGACTACAGCTTCTTTTTTCGTTTGCAAAGAAGCCAACGCTTTCATCTCTTCATCTGGCGATTGCACCATTTGCAAGGACTGCACAAACCAAGCTGGTCCATTCGCACTAGCATTTAAAAGGGGAATATCCTGATTATCTTGGGTTTGAAGTAAAAGGTATTTGACATTCAGCATATCGAGCACGGGTAGACTTTTTTCCAGTGTCATATCCGTTTGATTGATATGATCAATCAGCGTATTGAGCTGAGGTTCTACTTGATAAATAAACACTTCATCCGCCTTTTGTGGTCGAACCGCACTATATCCTCCCACTGACTTGTGAAAATAATTGGTTTTTCCCTGTAAACGCCCTTGTGGATTATACACGCGATAATGGGTCTTATCTTGTAGGATATACTCATCTGCAGGGCTTTTTTGAAAGGGTACCTCCATGACGTAAGCGGGAACAAAACTATCGTTGTTGACGTACTTCTTGTCGATCAGTACTAAATCTGTAACCATAAGTCCACCAACGAATACCGTTGCCATAATCGTTGATACATATTTTTTGTGCGCTAAGAACAACGCGCCAATTACAAGTCCTACAAATAGAGATGAGCGTAGTAAATCTGCGGTATATACCTCTTGTCTTTGTTTAATCAACACGCTGAGAAATACACGTCCTTGGTCTGTTTGGGCGTAAAACTGATCGCGATAAGAAGTAAAACTAAAGGCGTCTTTTCCTAACCAAAGTAAACCAACCATACCAAAAAAGAAGAGGCTTGTTTGCAACAGGTATTTCTTTTGTTCTTTTTCTTCTAATTTAAAAAACGTTTGCAGTCCCATGATTGCCAAAATTGGCATACACAGCTCTACTATTACCTGTATAGAAGATACCGCTCTAAATTTATCGTATAAAGGGATGTAGTGAATAAAGAACGTCGTTAATCCAGCTAAATTTTTACCCCAAGACAAGAGTAGCGTCAAAACAATACCTGCTAAAAAGGCATATTTTATCTTACGGCGATCTGCAAAGAGGCAGAAAACGGCCAAGAAAAACACAATAGCCCCAAGGTAAGCTGGAGCTTCAACAATGGGTTGATCTCCCCAATACAACGGTACATTTGAGGCAAACTTCTGAGCTTCTGCCATAGAGGCCCCTTGGTTAATTACATATTGGTATACAGGAGAATCTATTCCTACATCCTCAGCCATTCCCCCACCAAACAAACGCGGAAAAATGAGGTTTAAACTTTCGACAATTCCGTAGCTATATTCGGTAATATAATCGTAATCCATGGCCGAAGTTATTTGCTTTGTTGCCCCATCTGGTTGCAAGGTCAACTCGCTTTTATGGCGAATACTAAAGGTTGAAAATTCTGCCGTTGCTAGTAGATTCGTTGCATTGACTCCCAGTGCTATTATGGCAGATCCCAAGAGAATTCCCCAAGACAAGAACAAGTGGTTGTACGTTTTTGCCCGTATTGCTTTTACCGTATAATAGATCCCTAAAAAAGCAAGCAAAAACAAGAGATAATACGTCATTTGAAAGTGATTGGCTTGTATTTCCAAAGCCACCGCTAATGTGGTTACTAGCGCCCCAATAACATAGCGCTTTCGAAACACTAAAAGCACACCAGCTACAACCAAAGGCATATAAGCAATCGCATGGGCTTTTGCATTGTGTCCTGCGCCAAAAATAATAATCAAATACGTGGAGAATCCAAAGGCCAAAGCGCCAAAAAAGGCTTTTAATGGAGGGATTCTCATCGTGATCAACAACACATAAAAAGAGAGAAAATACAAAAACAAATAATCCGCTGGTCGCGGTAAAAATCGAATCGCATGATCCAACTTTTTGATGTAATTATACGGATAATGCGCCCCTAACTGATAGGTTGGCATTCCCAAAAAAGCATGATCCGTCCAGTATAACTCCTCACCTGTTTCTGCTTTAAAATCCGTTTGAGCTTTTGCCATTCCCATATATTGAACAATGTCCGATTGATATAATTTCTTTCCTTGCAGAACAGGAGAAAAATACAGCAAGGCAATCAGGATAAAACCGAGAAACGCCAAAATATGAGGATAATACAGGGATGCTTTTTTCATCATTTTATATAAAATAAGCTTCAAATATAAAATAATCAAACCTATTCCCTTCCAATTCCATGGATTTATTATTATTTAATTCTCACTCCCATCAAACATTTCCCTATATTTATCCTGCTGCTTTTTTTGATCCAAACAAGAAAGCACATGGCCGAAACGAATAGTTGAATCGACAATGAATACAATCGCAGCACTTAATCGAAAAGAAAAAAGAATAAAAGCGGAACTAGCGAAACTACCTCAAAGAAAATGGGAAGTGTTATTCCTTATTCCCTTTTTTGCCCTTTGTTGTTTTTTAATACCCGGTATTCCTGGGAGAAGAAAAGGACCGTCTATGGCAGAGACCATGGGATATTGGGAGGCTTTTACTGCTATAGCTATTCTATTTAGTATCGTGCTTCCGTATATGATCTATTCTCATATTCAGAAAGTCAATGACGAAATACTCGACCTCGAACGACAACTTAGGCGAATCAAATACAAGCGGAAAGAAGCGGAAGAAATGCAAACTTCCTCTACTAAAAATACAGATCCAACTGGAGAAAGGGACGAAAACTAGCCTTAATTGAAAGATAAAAAATGATAACAAAAAAGAACCTGCTCGTTTTTGATATTGACGGGACGTTGACTGATACGGTAGCTATCCATCAAAAGGCATTTATCCAAGCACTACAAGCCTTAGGCATTCAATCTTTTAATGCTGCTTTTGGAACATATCAACATCATACCGATTCACATATAGCCAAAGTAATCTATGAGTCTGCCATGGGACAACCCTTTACCCCATCGCTCCTTGAAAGGTTTGAAGCCACCTTATATGAAGAAATCGAACAAGCAACGATAAAGGAAATTAAAGGTGGGAAGAAACTAGTAGAAAAACTAGAACAACACCCTGACTTTGGTATTTGCTTCGCTACGGGCTCGCTTTATAAACCAGCCTTACTCAAACTGGAACGCGTAGGTATTGCTTTTGATCCACTTCAACTTGTCGCATCCAATCAAATTGAAGAAAGAGAAAACATAGTAACTCAAGCGATCAACAACGCAAAAACGCATTATCAAACCTCGCACTTTGACCGCATTATTTCCATTGGTGATGGACTTTGGGATTTGATTACAGCCCAAAATTTAAATCTTGATTTCATCGGAATTGGCACAACCAACCAGGATGTGCTAATAGCCCATGGTATGCAACGTCATTTTATTGATTTAGCGCATTTTGAAATATAAAACTACTACACAAGTTAGTAAGTACAAAAAAAAACGATGTACCTCCTGTTGAATCAAGTACAAGAGAGGTAAATCGTTGGTATGTATCAAATTCCTTTAGTTCTAACCTAAATTAGGTCTTTCACGCAACTACCTAATATTTCACCTTTTCTTTCCCATCTGTTTCTCAACTATTTTATCAAAGCGACTATCCATACAGACGCTGATATCGGTTGTGATAAATTTTCCTTTATAATACAAGCTAAAGATCGTCGCAGGACAAGGTGCTTGTTGTGCTTGTTCACTACTTTCCAATTTAATTATTTCTAAAGGAATATTTCGCTTTCGAGCGGTTTCTATTAATGAATTTTGAACGTGAAATTCAGAAAAAGGGCATCGGTTGGAATAATACACCCTTAGTCCTGTTTCCTCCTTTTGGGAGGTTGCGTAAACACTAGCATGAAATGTTGGTAAAACCGCCTGATCTCCCCAGGTCAAGGCCAACAAACTAAATCCATCATGAGTCTGTGCTACGGTTGTAAATCCCTGTTTGAGCAACCAGTTGGTATCGCTCATAAAGTGAAGTTTCTGTGTACCAACCACAGTAACCAATCCCTGTCGATGGTCCTTTTTTGCGTCGTCAATTGTCATTTGAAGCAATTGTTTGCCATAGCCCTTTCCCTTGTATTGTCCTGAAACCCAAAAACAATTAATCAATAGATAATTGGGGGCAATAATCGGAGCCCAGCCATATTCAGCAGGTCCATATTCGATGAATACTTTTGCTCTTGCATCGATTCTGCGAAAAACATAGCCATGTTCCATTTCGCGCCTCAACCAATCTTTTTTTAACTGATAACCTTCCCTACATTTTTTATCAGAGATTGCACAACAAATATGTTCTTGATCCAAATTGGTTTGATCTAATACGATGAAATTTCCCAT
>JASLHL010000323.1 GCA_030152225.1 Flavobacterium sp.
ATTTTCCCATTAAAAATACCTATTTTTGTAGGGTTAAATAATTTGAAAATTAATTAAAAATGGCAAAGAAACCAGGTATTCCAAAAGGGACAAGAGATTTTTCTTCGATTGAAGTAGCAAGAAGACAATACATTATGCAAACAATCCGTCATCATTTTGAGCATTTTGGTTTCCATCCCATTGAAACGCCTTCTTTTGAAAATTTAGAGACCCTAATGGGGAAATATGGAGAAGAAGGAGATCGATTAATTTTTAAGATATTGAACTCTGGGGATTACCTGAGCAAAGTAGATGAAACTTTATTGGAAGAGAAGAACAGCTTAAAGTTGACGAATCAGATTTCGGAAAAGGCACTGCGTTACGATTTAACTGTGCCTTTTGCTCGTTATGTTGTGATGCACCAAAATGAGTTGGATTTTCCGTTTAAACGCTACCAAATGCAACCCGTTTGGCGTGCAGATCGCCCTCAAAAGGGAAGATTTAGAGAGTTTTATCAATGTGATGCCGATGTTGTAGGGTCAAAATCGCTATGGCAAGAAGTAGAATTTGTTTTGCTGTATGATCGTGTATTTACAGCTTTGGGAATTGAAGGAGTAACGATTAAATTAAACAACAGAAAGATATTAGCGGGAATTGCTGAGGCTATTGGCGCTAGTGATAAGTTGATTGATTTTACGGTTGCCTTGGATAAATTGGACAAAATCGGTGAAGAAGGCGTAAAGAATGAAATGATCGAAAAAGGCATCGATGCTGTAGCTATTGAGAAAGTTCAACCGCTATTCAATTTCACAGGAAGCTTTGAAGAAAAGATTGCGAAATTAGGTCAACTTTTAGCCGATTCGGAACAAGGAACAAAAGGAGTAGAAGAGTTAGCTTTTGTTGGTAAGGAAATTGCACAAATTGGTTTATCTACAGCAACATTGAATTTAGACGTAACCTTAGCTCGTGGATTGAATTACTATACCGGAGCCATTTTTGAAATCGGTGCTCCTGATACAGTTCAGATGGGATCGATCGGCGGTGGTGGACGTTATGACGACTTAACGGGAATTTTTGGACTGAAAGATATGAGTGGAGTAGGTATTTCCTTTGGTTTGGATCGTATCTATTTAGTGATGGAAGAGTTGAATTTATTTCCTGCAACTGTAACAGTTTCTTCTCGTGTGATGTTTTTAAATTTAGGTAGAGATGAAATGAGTTATGCAATGCAAGCAGTGGCGCAGTTAAGAGATGCAGGAATCAAAACAGAAATCTATCCCGATGCTGCAAAAATGGGAAAACAGTTCCAGTTTGCAGATAAAAAGGGAATTCCTTTTGCCGTCTTAGCAGGAAGTGAGGAAATGCAACAACAGAAATATACCGTAAAAGATTTAGCTTCAGGTGAGCAACAAACGGTAAGTATAGAAGAATTAAAAGAAATGGTGAAATAAAGTGCTATTTCTAATACAATAATATCAACAAAGCAGTAAATTTTATTTACTGCTTTTTTTTTGGACAACAATCAGCAAGAACAGGGAATAAAATTCGGCGCCAGGAAATTTTAGGAACCCGATGGCGAGAATTTGAGAATCCGTGCGTTAGATTGATTCTAATTCTTTTATAAAAGAGAAGATAAATTATATGTACCATCGGCTTGGGTTTTGTTCGGGTTTTGTTCGAGTCTCCTTCGGTAAATAGGGGGTAATCCCTAGTAAATACGCATGTTTACCGAAGAAGACCCAAACAAAACTAAAATCAAACAATACAAACAACTGAATAACAGTTGTTTGTGTTGTTTTTATAGGGACAAATAAAGCCATTTGAGCTTTTTTTCCATATAAGGGAAGGGGGGGGACAGGTTAATTTCGACTGATGTAGGTTTGTAGTTTATTCATGTAGCTTGTGAATAACAAGGAACGATGCCCGATGGCACGGATTCAAATCCGCGCCATCGGAATGGTATAGCTAACATCTTTCCAAAAAATAAAACCATTGAATTTGATTCGATTTTTTTCTTTTAGATTTGTGAACTAATTAGTTAGCAAGAAGTAACCTAACGTATAAATTTTATTTTGTAAAAAGTTCAGCTAACAAATTCAAACAAAAATTTATGTCTTACCTTAGCTCAAGGGAAAAGTAGCATTAAAAAAAAGGAGTATGTCGGTAGAACATGTTGGAATACAGGATTTTATTAAAAATTACAACGCCGTAGATCGCGATTGGTTAGCTTTAAAATGGAACGGAAAGTTTGGCGCTAAGTTTAAAGACGAGAATTATATCTTTAGGCAACAAATTGCCAGTATTGTATGTGATCAGATTCACACCGTGAATATTGACCTCATTCGCGATTTATTTATTGAATTGGGCAAAGTTGCTCAAGTGAGTTTTTCTGTGTTTACCAACTATCATCTACTTGCTCAAGAATTATTAGAACGAGGAGGAAAAGAATACCTCTTTGACTATGTGTGTGCAGCCCATATTTCTTTCGATACCTTTTTGAGTACCGCCAATATTACCCTTTCTCCTGCGAGAACCCGTGAATTATTGTCTTACTTTGACTTTTTGAAGCAAACAGAATCGGACCCTCAAGTTCAAAAAATGTTGACAGACCACATTCGCAATCGATTTGTGTGCTTACAAAAACTGGGTGATACAGTAAATTAATAAGCCGACTAAACCTCCCACTAAGGTCCCGTTAATTCGGATAAATTGCAAGTCTTTTCCCACTTCCAGTTCGAGCTTATCGCTGAGTTCACGTCCATCCCATTGATCTACCGTAGTGCGAATTAACGTCCCTACTTCTTGCGTATTGCGCAAAGCTAAACGATAAAGCGTCACTTGGGTCCATTGGTTTAAACGCTGTTGCAATTCTCGATCTTGTTCAAGGCTCTTGGCTACAGATTGAATCGCCTGACGAATATAAGCACGTAAAGGAGAATCCACTGCTTCAAGCTGTTGTAAAATTGCTTGTTTACTGCTGTTCCAAAAATCAGTCAGGTATTGATTGAGGATATCTTCCGTAATAAATTGATGTATCGTTTCCCTGATCTTGTTTTTCCAGGTTGGAGAAGAGGCAATATCTTGTGCCAATTGATGGAGTTGTAGGCTAATTTCTTGACGAACCTTGTGCTGTTCGTCTTGTTCAATATCGGCTAAGAAGGCTTGTAATCCTTTGATTAATTGATTGGTCACTGTTTTACCGCCAATCAACCCCAATAGCGGCTTCTTCTCAATGATTTGATCATAGATTTCCGTTCGGTGCTCCTCTACATACACCTGAATTTTGGGAAGAACTAAGGTAATCAATCGATTGGGTTCATTTTGATCGATTGCAAATTGCAATCCTTGGGCAATCAGCTGTTGCCATTGGATTTGATCCAGCCCTTGTTGGGCTTTTTGAGAGAGAAAATCAATGACTTTTTTCTCGTCTAGATCAGTCAAAATCGTCTGAATTAAAAAACCTATTTCGCGTTCGATTAGCTGTTGACTCTTGGGTTGTTTCAACCAATTAGAGAGAAAAGTAGCGACTTCTAATTTATTGATATAAGGACGAATACTCGTCGGAGTAAGGAAGTTATCTGTAACGAAATTTCCTAGATTATCGCCAATGTCATTCTTTTTGTTTTCAATGAGATTGGTGTGTGGAATCTTAATCCCCATGGGGTGTCTAAACAAGGCCGTTACCGCAAACCAATCCGCTAAGGCACCGACCATAGCCGCTTCCGAAAAAGCTTTGACATAACCCATCCACGACATTGGGGTATGCTTCAGAAAATAAACCATACTGAGATAGACCACTGCCATCGCTAAGAATAAACCCGTTGCAATTCTTTTGTGTAATCGGAGTTGTGCCTTTTTATCTGCCATACCCTAGTTTTTAGTTAAAGATACGGAATTTTGTTTTTTTTGTTGTTCGCTCTTTGTTGTTTGTACTTTGCTCGTTGTTTTTTGCTCGTTGTACTTTGCACGTTGTTGGTTGTTCTTTGTTTTTTGTTGTTCGTTGTTGGTTGTTGGTTGTTCTTTGTTATTTAAATCCTCACCTAATCTCATCAAACCCCAAAAACCAAAGAACAAAAACCAAAGAACAAAAACCAAAGAACAAACATCAAAACTGTTCGTGCACGTGAAAACTTACTATTTCATAGGTTCTAGGGTGTCGAAATGTAATTTCTTCCGCATGTAAGAAGAGGCGAGTGCTTTTGGTTCCATATAAATCATCGCCTACAATCGGCGTATTTAATCCCTTGGGATGGGAGGCATGCATACGCAATTGATGGGTTCTACCCGTAATAGGATAGAAGTAAACTTTGGTTTTTCCGTCTTTTCGTTCGATGACTTCCCATTTGGTTTTAGCGGGTTTACCGTGTTCAAAACACACCATTTGACGAGGGCGATCTTCCAAATCGACGCGTAAGGGTAAGTCAATTGTTCCTGAATCCTCATGAATGATGCCATCTAATAAAGCGACATAGCGCTTGGTTACTGTTTTTTTGATGAATTGACTCTGTAGCGCCTTATGGGCTTCTTTGTTTTTAGCAATCACTAAAATACCCGAAGTAGCCATATCCAACCGATGAACAATAAGAGGTCCTGTTGCTTTTGGATAGCGTATTTTCATGCGTTCGTAAATGGAATCTTGAATGTAAATCCCAGGAACACTTAAAAATTCCTCTGGTTTATTGACAATAGCAAAATCCTCATCTTCGTATACAATTTCGATCGGACGCTGAAGTTCGGGATTAATCAGCAAAGGATTGTCATCCACAGTCAATCCACCCAACATATGCCCCAAAATAGGTTCACATTTTCCTCTACAAGCCGGGTAGAAGTGCTTGTGTTTGCGAATTTCAGATTTGGGCGATTCCCCCCACCAGAATTCAGCCATGGCAATAGGCTTTAAATCGTTGAGATAGGCGTATTGCAACAATTTAGGGGCTGCACAATCTCCTGCGGCAGCTGGGGGCTGTTGTAGGGCTGTGGCTTCAAAAATAGCAAGTAAATCTTGTTCCTCTTTGTTGAAGTTGAGAAAGCGATACTGTTGAAATAACTGTTGCTGTAAGGCATTAGACTTCTGCTTGCGCTCGTCTTTTAAGAGCGTAATTGTTTCTTCAAAATCGAAAATCACCTGTTGAGTAGCTGCTATTTGCTCTTGCCAATAAGCAGTTAATACGCGTAATTCATGTTTATCGCGTAAACTTTGCTTGATTAAATCTTCATTAAATGCATCAAAATCAAGCGAATTAAGTCGATTTTCTTGCGCCTCTCTCCGTAATTTTCGCTCATTTTTCAATTGTTTGAGCAACTTTTTTTTGTCCGCTATCACTTGTTTCTCCGTTGCAAGTTGTTCTTGAAGTAGTGCCTGAGCATTTTGATAAATTCGGTCTTGTTGTAGCTTTTCAATTTGGGCATTAATACTGTTTAAAACCGCTTCTTCTTTGGTAAAAAAACTGTCTTTGTTCCACAAATCAAATACGGGAGGAACAAAGCCTTCCAAATGCGTATAAGGACCCAATTTACCTGAAAAAGCACGCAAATACCCCAAGTCACCTGTCTGATTCTCTACAATCAATATCCCAAACATTTTACCCGCAGGTAAACACAGTGGGTGAGAAGGATCAAAAAGAGGAAGAATAGCCTCCATGGATTCTAATTCCCCTTGTAACTCTTCACAGGCTATTAGGCTCAACGGATGAGGTTCGTAATAAAAGGGAAAAGTAAACTTTTTAGGTGTAGGAATACCTTGAATATCGGCTTGAAAGCGTCTAAAAGCTACATCGAGAGTGGACATGGTTTTGCATTTGTTTGCTGCAAAATTACATATTACGCATGGAACAAAAAAGCGTTTTTTGGGTGGTTAGGTGAGGGGCGGCGGCGCGCGGTTTGTTCTTTGCTCTTTGCTCAGTTGTTGAGGTTGAATGAAAATTAAATAACACCGCACACCAAGCACCGCACACCGAGCACCGCACACCGAGCACCACACACCGCACACCGCACAATGAGCGACGAGCACCGAGCAACGCACACCGAGCAAAAAACAAAGCACAAAAAAACAAGAGGCTATCCCTAAAGACAGCCTCTTGTTTGAAAGAAGGTTTTGGATAGAATCCGTCGGTTATAAGCGATAAGCACCTATGGTTCGACTTCCTGCTCTAGCTTGTTCATCCAAATCTGAAGTAAATACCTCAATAGTGCTTGTACTTCCCAATCTATTGCGAAGTTCCATTAGCTCTTCCACACTAAATCCTTGGGTAGCAAGCGGACTGGTTGCTGTAGCGGGACGTATTTTTAGTGGGTTTGCCGTATGTAGCTGTTGAGGGGTAAATGTTCCACTAGCAACGTTTTCTTCACCGAAAATTTGGTTGTGTACGGCTGATTGAGTTGCTGTTGTTGTACCTGCAGGGTTGATCCCATTTGTATTGGCTGCACTTGGATTGTCAAATACCAAACTGTTATACAAATTAATTGTATTGTTTACTTGGTTGTTCATTGCTCCAAAATTCTTAGTAGATGTATTCTTGTACAAGGTGGAACTAATCAAATGTAAGATAGCACCATTGTGTGTTGAAATGGCTCCACCTTCACCATCTGTAGCGGCATTGTTGTAGAAGTAGGTATTGAGCATTATCGATTTTGAATTGTCACGATGGTAAATTCCTCCTCCATTGGCTCTTGCTTGGTTATTGGTAACAGTCACATTGGTTAGGTTGATTTCTGAATTGTTTAAGGTCTGTATACCTCCAGCAACTCCTCCAGCTTTGTTGAAGGAAATATCAGAGAAACTTAGGCTTGCTTTGGAGTTGTTTAAGAATAAACCACCACCATTTGAATTGGTATTTAGACCTACATTTTCGTTTATTATACTGTGTGAGATGGTCCATTCACTTTGTTTGACTGCGTAAATTCCCGCTCCATGTCGTCCTGAATTATTGCGGATAACCTGACAGTTTTCAAGCACAACGTTGGACTCAATACTGATGATTCCAGCTCCGTGATCTCGCGGAACATCATACCCTTTTATTTTGAGATTACTTGCTCCAGCATCTGCATTTCCTTCGGTTATCGTTATATTTTTCAGGGTAACGGCTAGGTTTGTAATCTTTTGAGCGAATATGGTAACCACGTGTACACTCTGATTGTTTCCAGATAAAATGGTCTGGCGTGTAGGATCTACTTTAGCACCCGTTGTCGCATCCTGAGGATAGCCACCAATTAACGTTAGGTTGGTCTGGATAAAGAAGGTCTTGTCTTTGTCCAATGTACTGTCGATGTTGGCGGTGTGCTCTGGTTGATAATTTCCTTCTGCTATATGAATGACATCGTTGTTGTTTAACGCTAGTTCTAGCGCTTTCGGTAAGCTTGTAGCTTGTTCCCAACTGCTTCCATCTCCCGTTCCATTTTCTTTGACATAGTAATGGCTAAAGGTATCATCTAGGTTGGCTTTGGCCTGCTTAACGGTAATAATTTCTTTGCTATCATCCGTAATTTTGATCGTTATAGTTCCTACGCGGTCTTCTAACGCAAGATTCTTGTCATGCGTTAGTTGCAAGGTATGCTTTCCTGCTTCTCCGCGAACGAGATTTGGAACGAGCCAATTGCTGTTGCTTTCAATACGCCAAGGAAGGTTAGCTTCAAAAATAATTTCTACTTCTCCTTTGTCTTTATCTACTTCAAATGCATTTTTGGAAAGGGATAAATTGGGATTGGTCGGCGTAAAACCATAGCGATTGTCATCAGCACTACAACTGAAGAAGAAAAACGCACAGGCATAAAGTAACCCCAGAATAAAAAAAGCTTTCAGTGACTGTGTTTTCATGTTTATTTTGCTTTAGTGATGATGATTCCGTTTCCTACTGCTCGTTCTATTCCTCCATTATCAGAAGGAAGATTGCGGATTTGAAAGCGATTAAGGGTAAAATCAGGATTAATAAAAAAGGTAGAACTACCTCCACCATCGAGATTTAAAGCGCTTACAGAACCAATGCTGCGCATAAAATCACCTAAATCCTCATAATTCATGCCGTTTGACCAAGTGTAGTTTCGACCGTCAACCACCATAAGGAGTAATTGATTCTCTGCTGTGATTCCCACTGCTGTACGGGGATGAATTTCCTTATCTGTTTGAACTAGGGTTTGCCCATTCTTAACGAGCCAAACGCCCCCAGATACTGCTTGTTGCAGCTGTTGGGCTTGTTGATCAAAGTTTTCAATTTCTTCTAAGCTAACCTTGTTTTCCTTGTCTACGGCTAAATACCCTTCATTTCTATTGGTGAAAGATGCTCTCAAAATCATACCATTAAAGACGAATATTCCTCGAGGCACTCCAGTTGTCATGTCATAAAAATCGCCATTAACACCTCCAACAACCTCAAAATTAGGGTTTAGTAGGGCTGTGGCTTGTCCTGTCATTGGTTGCATGGCAAATTCCGGTTTATTGTAGGGCATAGAAGCAACAACAGATACTTTGGGATTGTTGAGGTCAATGGTATAAACAAAAGTCTTCATACTATTGCCCTTTTTAGCTAAGTAAGATAATTCATTGACTTGAACGCCTTCCGTCAACGTATAGGTGGAATCTTTGAATATTTGTGCAATTAAGTTGCTTTTTTCAACGAGTTGCGTTCCCATTTCAGTTTTAGGAACCGCTTTATACGTGGTGAAAGTATCATCCGTTTTTGTTTGACAAGAAACTTGAAGGCTGATAAATAAGCTGAATAATAAATAGTGTACTGATTTCATTAGTAACCGGGATTAGGTGTTAGTTTTTCGTTTAATTGTAGTTCTCCTCCAGGAATAGGCAAGAGGTGTTGGAAGTCTAGAAGACCTAAGTGTTGTTTGGCCGTGTTTGTGCGTATGTAGTCGTAGTATGAAAATCCTTCAGCTAAGAATTCTTTTCGTCTTTCTTCGAGCACAAGTGTGAGCATTTCGGCTTGAGAAGTAGGGTGTACTTCAGGCAACCCTCGTGCAGTTCGCACCGCATTAAGACGCTGGGTTCCCAAATCCAAAGCAGAGGTTTCTGCACTGATTAAGTAAAGTTCTGCAATACGCGAAATAATCACAGGATCTGTTCCTGTCTGCCCACTTGGATATTTGTTGATGCAGTCTTGTCCGCCAAAAACTCCAAAGGAAATCGCTCTTCTTTTATCATTCGTCCCAATCAATTCTAATATTTCTTTTGATGGTGCATACACATAGCTTCCTTTATTTGGATGACCGTAGTTATAAAACAAAGTGCTAATGGTATTGGAAGATTCAGTTGTTAGGTTTTCAAAGGCAAAAATGACTTCTGTATTGGCTTCTTTGCGAAAGATCTTTTCAAAACTATCTAAGGCATAGTTTCCTTTGGTAATTAATTGTTCTGCCAAGGCTGAGGCCTCGCTTCTTTTGTTTTGGGTTAGCATAACGCGTGCTTGGAGAGCAATTACGGCATCCTGAGAAACATAGTAGTAACTCTTAGCAGTGGCTAAGAATTCGTGAGCGGTAGCTAGATCCTTTTCTACCTGTTCCCATACCAATGCTTTAGGGGCACGGCTAGGTTTTTCTACCGTGTTTTTTGTTAATAGGGGTACATCTCCCCATCGCGTCACTAAGCTATAGTATATATAAGCCCTGAAATAGTGGGCTGTACCTCGAATTCGCCTCGTGTCTTCATCTAATGGAAGAGCTTCTGCAATGGCAAGTACATTGTTTACTTGGTATAAGGCGCTGTAATACCCTTTCCAACTGTTGACAATAATACTGTTTAACGGATTAAGGGTGTTGTTGATTACATCCTTGCTCGTGGTACTCGATCCTTGTACATTGCCGCCAATAATGTCAAACATAATCCACGATTCGCGTTTGGGATCGTTTTGTACACTGTTGTACATCCCATTTTCTAACGCTTTTAAATCGTTTGGTGTAATGGCATCTGGAGAAATTCCCGTTCTTGGGTGTAGGTCTAATTCACTGCTGCAAGAAAAGAGCGAAAGACTAAGGGCTAGTAAAAGTATTTTTTTCATTGTTTTTTAATTAGAAGTTGACATTTAAACCAATAGAGAAGTTGCGTGTAGGAGGAACCCCTAAGCCATCATTCCCGTAAAAACGAGCATCTAAACTCGGACTTACACTTGGATCCCAGCCGGAGTATTTGGTCAAGAGCAATAAGTTGGTCGCTTGTACGTAAAGGCGCAATCCTTTTAGGTTGATTTTGTCCAAGAATTTTTGATCAAAATTATAGCTTAGTGTAGCGGATTGAATTTTGAAGTAAGAACCGTCTTCTAACCAGCGATCGGAGTTTCTATTGTTGTTGGTATCGCCCATTAAAGCGCGGGGATATCGATCAGTAGAACCAGGTCCTGTCCATCGGTTGTCATAGTATTCCTCCAAGATTGGGAAGCGATCCCCTAATTTTCCGAGTACGCCTGGTTTCCATCCTGCATAGACATCATTGCCATAAGAAAAAGTGGAGAGAATATCCAATTGGAAGTTTTTATAGCGGAAACTGTTGTTCCATCCTCCAAAAAAATCAGGATTAGAACTGCCAATCACTTCTCTATCGTTGTCGTTGATGAGGTTGTTGCCATCCTTGTCTTTCCATCTGACATCACCCGCGCGAACTCCACGCTCGTATTGTTCTTGTGGAACTTCTCCGTCATATTGGTAAATGCCATCTTGAACAAATAGATAAAAAGAGCCAATATCTTTTCCTACCTGTAAGGCGCGGTTCCCTCCAATGGATAAAGGCTCGCCTTGGTTGTCGATTAACTGGGTAATCTTGTTTTTATTTGTTGCTATGTTAAAGTTTGAAACCCATTGAAAATTATTGAAAGTCAGGTCTGTACCTAAAGCAATTTCAATTCCTTTGTTTTCCATAGAGCCAATATTCGTCAGGATACTCGACATCCCAGAAGTGGCGTGTATAGGCATGGAATACAATAAATTGTTGGTTTTCTTTTTATAGAGATCCATGCTGAAGGTCAACTGACGATTGAAAAAGCCTAAATCCATCCCGAAGTTTGTTTGATTTGCTTTTTCCCAAGTCAGCGCATCATTTCCAAAGCTCGATACTGCAATTCCACTAGCTAAGCCATAGTCATTTCCACCAGATAATAGGGAGAGATACCCGTAGTTGTTGATTCCTTCTTGGTTTCCTGTACTACCATAACTCAGTCTCAATTTAGCGTCAATCCCTGTATTTTGCATAAAGGCTTCCTGATCGATATTCCATCCCAAAGAAACAGAAGGAAACCACCCCCAACGGGTATCAGGTGCAAATTTAGACGAGCCATCGGTACGAATAGAAGCATTTAGGATGTATTTACTTAAATAATCCAAGGTTACACGAGAGAAATAGGATTCCATGGCATATTCCGTCACATAACCCGTAGCTCCTGTAATTTCTGAAGCAACGTTAATCACATCAAAAGAAGGAGAAGGAAAACCACGCCCGTCAATACCTGTGGTATTATTCGTTACTTTTTGAAACGTATGCCCCGCCATAGCTGTTAAACCAAAATCATTGAAGTTTTGAGTATAGGTTAAGATGTTTTCTGTTTCGAGGTTTAAAATCGTGCGTTTTGAATCCACTAAACGTCCAACACCTGTGCCATAGGGGTGTTTTTCATTGTAATACAGGTAGTCGTACGTATAGTTAAAGTCGGTATTGAGACTGTTGCGAAAGGTTAAATTGGGTAAGATTTTAATATCGGCATACAGATTTCCAACATAACGGAACAGATCCAGGTAGGTTTTTTGCTCGTTGAGAATCTGAATAGGATTGTGTCTTAGTAATTCCTCTGTTCCTCCAATATAGTAGTCGCCATTGGGTTTATATGGACGATCAAAAGGACGTTGTTCAATCGCTCTAGCTACGATGGTCGTTCCTAAGTTAGGACCGGGAACTTGGTTGTTTCGAACATAGGAGAGGTTGCTGTTGGTGCCAATGGTCAACCAAGGTGTCACTTCTGTTTGCAATTTGGTATTCAAATTATAGCGTTTCATGCTATTGGTTTTGATAACCCCTTCTTGCTGTAAAAAGGAGGCGCCGACATAATACGTTGTCTTCTCCGATCCCCCAGAAAAAGAGAGGTCAACATCCGTAAAGTTTCCTCTTTGGGTAATGATATCCAGCCAATTGGTGTCTGGTAAATCGCCAAAAGGATTGCTAATCGGGCTCTTATAATCTTTATCGCCCACTTGGAGGTTGTATTGGTTGTTGTAATTGCTAACTCCTTCGTTGTATTGCGCAATATATTTGTCTGAATTGGTAATCTTTAATTTGTTCTTATTTGCAAATTCAGAAATTCCGGTATTGATGTTGAATCGCACCGTACTGCTATTCTTCTTTCCTGATTTGGTTGTAATAATAATCACCCCATTGTTGGCACGTGAACCATAAATAGCGGCTGCTGCGGCATCTTTAAGTACCTCGATGGATTCAATGTCTTTCATGTTAATCGTACTCAGGGAACTCATGCCTTCCCCCATATTGAAAAGCTCAGCCGAAGGGTTGTACAACGGAATGCCATCAACAACATAGAGCGGCTCGTTACTTGCGCTAATAGACGAAATTCCACGAATAGAAACACGTTCGCCTGTTCCTAAATTACCCGAGCTCAAATTGACATTGACCCCAGCCATTTGCCCTTGTAACAGTTCCACAGGGGAGGCTACGGTGCGCATATTTTCGGGTGAAACACTCATCTTATCAATGGCAGTGGTCACTAATCGCTTTTGTTGCGTACCATAACCTACGATGATGATTTCGTCCAAATCACTCGTGCTTTCTCCAAGCTGAATATTGAGGTTGTCTTTCGCTAAGACGAGTTGTGTGGTAAACCCAACAAAGGAAATCTTTAATTGATCTTTACCTACCAAGGCTTTGATACTAAAATTACCATCAATATCACTTAAGGTACTTGTTTCGCTACCTTGTACTTGAATAACCGCACCAGGTAAGGGTTCACCAGCTGCATCTGTCACCTTTCCTTTTATGTGTTGAGTGGGCTGTGTGGCAGTTGTTGAACGTTGACTAGCAAAAGAAATCAAGTTGTTGTTGATGCGATAATTCGTACTAGTTGACTGAGCTACAGCATCAAGGATTTCCGTAAGTACGGAAGTACTTTTAGAAAAGGAAACGGGTTGATTGATGTCGATCATCTCAGATGAAAAAACAACTTTATAGGTTGTCTGTTCCTCTATGTGCTTAAAAACATCACCCACATTTGTTTTTTTGGCTGCCAAAACAATAGTCATCCCCGTGGCATGGTCTGCAGTAGGCTGACTAAAGGCAAAGTTGTATTGTGCGCCTAAGAGCATACAACAAGTTAGATACAAACGAATTCGCTTGTTCAATGTTGTGTTGTTAATCATGTGTTTTTGCTTCGTTTATAGTTATTAAATGGTTTTGATTGTGATAAACTAAGTTGTTGATAAAGCAGAAGCTATCCAGAATGTCTGTTAAACTGCTGTTGCGATAATCTCCTGTAATCTTAATCTGTTGAATATTTGAATGTTTGGATAAAATAATAATATCAAATTCCTGTTCTATACTGGCTTTCCAATGCGCAAAAGAAGCATTAACCATTTGTAAAGAAGAGCGCCAAGAGGAAATGCGCTCTTGGTCAGCATTGTATTTTTGTAGCTGTTTATTTTTGTACTCCGCCTTTTCTTTAGGCTGAAGAAGAACATAGATTTGGTTCAACGGATCTTCCACTTTCACTTGACCTGTTTCGACCTCAATAACCGTCTGTGTTTCTTCTTCTTTTATCCAAAACGAAGTGCCAAGCACCGAAGTTTTAACCTGAGTGCCACTAATCGTAAAAGGGAGTTGAGGATTTCGTGCAATGTCAAAAAAAGCGTGTCCTTTAAATTGAATGTCTCGGTTTTTGGTATTGAAGTCCTGAGACACAGATAGTGTGGCTCCTGGTAAGAGAGTGATCGTCGATTGGTCGGCTAAGGTAATTGTTCGAGAACTATACGTGGCGGTATAGGTGTCTATTGTCGGATAATAGTTGTAGTAATAAACAGAGGCCAAACCAAGAAATAAAAAACAGACACTGAATAGAAGAGCTTTGGTTGTGTTCCTTCTTTTTTTCTTCTTTTTTGAGGTGTGCGCCAAGATGGCGCGATGCATGTTGTTTTTTAATGTTGTGTTGGTCTGTATGGTGGCTAAAGGAAGTTGGTCTTCTCCCATCTTCGCTATAAAGGACGCTATGACCTGCTTTTCTGTTTCCGAAGCTACCCCTTGTTGGTAATGGGTCAACATGGTTTTAAATTTACTCTCCATATACGTGGTATTATACTAGAAAGAGTAATAAAACAAAGCCTGCCCCTACGCCTAAAAAGAAGCCTAACGTTTTCTTAAACTACATGATGATTTGGTAATAATCCCCCGTTGGAAATAAATACAGCAGTAAAAAGTAAAAATCTAAGGTATAGGGCAAATTCGACTTTAATGTCTTCAATGCTTTGGAAATTTGATTTTCTACGGTACTTTCAGAAATCGCTAACTTAGACGCAATTTCTTTATAGGTGTGGTGCTTGTAAAAACGAAGATTAAAAATCTCTAAACAACGCACGGGCAGTACTTCTTGTGCCTTGTTGTAGATTAACTGAAGCAATTGATCCTTAAAGAGATTCTCTTCTTCATATGTTAGTAATTCGTGTTCCGTTAGTACGTGGTATACCGATTCTAACTGAACCGTATTAAATGGAACATTTTTTAAATAGTACAAGCTTTTGTTTTTGACAGAGGTAATTAAATAAGCCTTTGCATTGTCAATGGTCAAACCATCAAAATTGTTCCAAATGCTAATGAAAACTTCTTGTACAACATCAGAAGCCAAGGTCTCATCGCGTAAAATAGTGAAGGCATACTGATATAAAACGTCCCAATGTAAGTGGTAATGGGTGTTAATCCATTTGTCTTTTGCTGTGTGCATAGAACTGAAATTTGTTTGGAGCTAAAGTACTATTACCTTACGAGTCTACTATTAAGCGAGTATTAAAGCATCGTTATATAAAGTTGAAGGAGAACTAAAAAAAGCGAAAAAAGAGGTACCTTGTTGAAAAAATAAAATAGGATGAAAAATCTATCAACTTATCTAGCCCCTACGTACCTCAGTGATGTTGTAACCTATGACGAGCCACTGTATTTTCAAGAGATGATTGATATCGAATGGCGTGGACAAATACAATCCACTACAGGAGGAAGAAAATTTAAGCTCTATTATTGTGGAACTTATGATGAAGATATTGAGCTGTTATTGGATCAGGATGATTTTCCCGTTGTCATTTATGCAGAAGATTGCCAGACTAAGGAGCGTATTTTACTTTTTGATTATGCCAAACACGGCTATGATGCGCTATTTTGTGATGAATACGAAGAGGAATTACTCAAACAACGGGAGGGAGAACTTCAACAGTTACACTTAGGTGGAGAAACGGAATTTGAGATCCTTGTTTATGCGTACTACGGTATTGATTATGACGAGGAAATGGAAGAATTTTTAAATGAAAAAGGACAAATAGAATTGATCTCAGGGGAGATTATTTCGCCAGAAGATCTTAAACGCAATGGCTTTGATTTTTTTGGTATGGATGTGATTGATACAAAAGGAAATAGACAGACGCTTGTGGAGTTTGAATTAGCATAAGGACAGGGCTAAAGTAGCCCTGTCAAGATAATAAAAACGTTAAAAAGGGAAGAATCTACAAGTGTTGGCGCAAGACTTTTAAAGCTTGTGCTACACCTTCTTGCGCTTGAGGCGTCCCGCTATTAGCTAGTAGGATATAAGCTTTATGCGTAGCTGTGTCAATCAAACAGTACGAGAAGAACGTACCATCAGAACCTGCATGTTCATATTGTATGTGCTTGTCTTTTTTCGTAACTGCCCATCCCAGGGCATAAGGATATTTGGTGCTAAATAAATCGCGATACAAAGCGGCAGAAAGTACATTATTCGCCCCCGCAAGACCTGCTAAATTAAGTTGAATGTACTTGATGTAGCTGAAGACAGTCATGCTTAAATCACCAGCAGGTTCAATCAAGCTGAGGTTGTATTCAAATGTTGGTGGAACAGGAGTTAGCTCTCCTTCGGATAAGGCATGTCCCCAAGGTTGATCCTCTAAATTTCGATTAGGCCAGCCTATGACATAGTTGAGGTGTAGTTCGTCTCCTAAAACTTCTTGAACCAAGGTTTCCCATGATTTATTCGTCACTTTCTCTAGCATAGAGGCAGCAATGGAGTAGCCCGCATTGGAATAGAAGTACGGTTCTTTTGTTTCAATGGGATCTTGAGTCAGTACAAACTGAGAAAAAGCGGTTCGCTGCTGTTGTTTTATTCCTGTAAAGGAGGGTAGAGCTAATCGTTCACTACCATTGGTATAGGCATGGACGCCTGCACGATGCGATAGGAAATCAGCTAGGGTAGCCTTGTAATACGCAGGGTTGGCTTGTTTTTTTGCCTCGGGATATAAATCGAAATAAGTGGTATTCCAGCTAATAAGCCCCTCTTGAACGAGGGTGGCCGCGATAAAAGCAGTGATGGCTTTGGAGTTGGATCCCAAGTGAAAATAGTCGACCAAGGATGCATGGCTCTGCGTATCTGTACTTTTGTGTGTGCCTGATGTTCCTAAGCTGAGTATACTGTCTTGGGTAATTACCGCATAGGTCAGCTGAGGAATGTCATGTGCTTGTCTAATTTGTTGAATTTGATGATCTATCGTTTGCGCTTGTGGCACCTGCATCGATAAGATGAAGAGAAGGAAGATTACTTTTTTCATAGCGGAATAATTCTAGTTCATCCAAATAAGGTACGAAAAAAATCGCAGAAATTGAGTTTCCAAAAGGAAGAAAAGGCTAAAGAGAGCGAAAAACAAGGCAACAATACCTGTTGTTTCTTCCCTAAAAAGAGGAGAAAATGACAGAAGAGGCGATATTATTTTTAAAAAAGACTATTTTCCTGCTTTTGCTTTTTGTGACTTAAGGAGTTATATAGTATCTTTGGCGCTTCAAAGTATTAAATAATACCGATATGTTTGATAATTTAAGCGATAAATTAGATAAAGCCTTTCATATTCTTAAGGGACATGGTAAAATTACGGAGGTAAACGTTGCAGATACCTTAAAAGAAGTGCGTAGAGCCCTTTTAGATGCCGACGTTAACTTTAAGATTGCCAAAGATTTTACGAATAAAGTAAAAGATAAAGCCTTAGGACAAGATGTATTGACTACGCTTCAACCGGGTCAATTGATGATCAAAATCGTGAAAGACGAATTGACGCAATTGATGGGAGGGGAAGCTGCTGGAATTAATCTATCGGGTACTCCTTCAGTTATCTTAATGTCAGGTTTACAAGGATCAGGTAAAACAACCTTTTCGGGTAAATTGGCAAACTTCCTAAAAACAAAAAAGAATAAAAAACCGTTATTGGTAGCGTGTGACGTATATCGTCCTGCGGCTATTAATCAGTTGCACGTTGTAGGAGAGCAATTGGGGGTTGAGGTATATTCAGAAGAAGGAAACAACAATCCGGTTCAAATTGCTGAAAATGCAATTAAATATGCGAAATCAAATGGTTTTAACGTTGTAATCGTCGATACTGCTGGTCGTTTGGCCGTTGATGAGGAGATGATGACTGAGATTGCCAATATTCACAAAGCAATTGCGCCACATGAGACTTTGTTTGTTGTGGATTCCATGACAGGACAAGATGCCGTAAATACAGCGAAAGCATTTAACGATCGTTTGAATTTTGACGGGGTAATCCTTACAAAATTAGACGGGGATACACGCGGTGGAGCTGCGATTTCTATTAAATCCGTAGTAAACAAACCGATCAAGTTCATCGGAACAGGAGAAAAAATGGATGCGATTGACGTATTCTATCCAGAACGTATGGCAGATCGTATCTTGGGGATGGGAGACGTTATTTCCTTAGTTGAACGTGCACAAGCACAATACGACGAGGAAGAAGCGCGTAAAATCCAAAAGAAAATCGCGAAAAATGAGTTTGGTTTTGATGATTTCTTAACGCAAATCCAA
>JASLHL010000013.1 GCA_030152225.1 Flavobacterium sp.
ACACCTGTTGAGTTTGAAAATAAATGGTTTGGAAAAAGTACTTTTTCCAAACCATTTATTACTATATTTAATAATGAAGTTAATGTTTAAAAACGGTCAACCATATTTAGGGACGTTCACCACTCACCACTCACCACTCACTACTCACTACTCACCATTCACTACTCACCATTCACAGTTAACCAAGTCAGCCAATCTGTAGCAACTTTTGGCCAATTGCGTACCTTGTGATCTGGTACATACTGCTCATTCACAGGAAAAAAATTGTGTTCCGTACCGATATAGGCTTTAAATGTAAAATTTGTCCATCCTTTTCTCAAGGCTTCGAGATGTAAATAATCATTAAATGGCGCACTCCAATCTTTGCTTCCGTAGGTTACGAGCACCGGAATCTTCAATTGCTCCAAAACGTCAAAGGAAGGTTCAGAAAACTCATAGGTTGCCCTAGGGCTATCGCCGCGTTCATCCGTTACACTTTCTTTATTATCCAGAATCCATTCCCAATGATCAAACATATGTTCTGCTCTTTGATCCGCTTCTGTTTCTCCATAGCGATATTCCGTTATGATCGACATTATACGGCCCATTGGATTTCCACCAGAGTAAATTAAATGTGTAATTTCAGGATATAATAGTGCCATCTTAGCCCCTATTGTACTGCCTTCTGAATGTCCAGCTACAACCAATTGGTCTGATGAGACCCACTCTTCTTGGGCTAATGCTTGGAGTACTTCTATATTTCTTTCTACGTAGTAGCTCAAATAGTTGCGATCGGTATAGGCTTGTGGTACTTTTTCTCCTGCTTGTCTAAATTGATAGGAAGGAGCAAAAGGTGCTAAATCGAGCACCAAAGGACTTCCTGGTTTTCCAACGATAACCAAATGGTATTGTTCTGCATAGGTCTCCATATCAAAAGGAAAAACCAATACGCGATCATCTAAGTATTTGATTGTCGGATCAGGTAAGCTACCTTGGCAGAAAAAGAACAAGGGTTTGGGTTGATTTTCTTCTCCTTTTTTAGATTTGACAATCACATCGACTACATCGCCTTGATACGTATAGGTGATATGTCTAAATCCTAATTCCTCAGGTGTTTTCGTTTGTCCAAAAACAAAGAATTGAATGCAGCAACACAGTAGTGTAATGGTTTTTTTCATACTCAATAGGATTAACTTTTCCGAATATAGTATTTTTCAACTATATCCACCTACTCTTTCGCCTTGAATCTAAATCCATTCAACGTTTTGGTATATTGAATCATAGCTCTATACTTATTTTTGAGTGGTGTAGGTTCTAAGATAAACTCCCGAGCAGATTGAAATCCGTATTTCTCACATAGGTTGATGCTTCTTTGGTTTTCTTTTTCAACTGTATAGATGATCTCAGCTGTTGGAATACGGTCAATTATAATAGCGAGTACTTGTTCTAGCAAATTAGCACCATAGCCCTTTCCTTGTTGTTCTTCACTGATCCACAATCCAATCTCAACAGTTCGTTGATTAATGTCATTGATGGTTACGCATCCGACAAACTCCTTTTCTGGCTTTTCAAAAGCCAATAAAACCAAACAACTCCCCTGTTGCATTTCCAACTGAGATTGTCGGATGTATTCAGCAGCCAACAACGGATGGGCAAAGGAGTCTATGCTCAAGTATTGTCCAACTGCAGGGGTAAAATGGCGTTGTAGTAAGGGTGCATCTTCTGTTGTAATCTTTCGAAAACACAAGCTTTGATTCTCCCATTGTTGTGTTGTAGGAAAAACAGTTCGCTCTTGGGGTTCTAGCATATCCAAAATCATAAGCACTTCTTGTTTTATCCCTTCTTGAATAGGATTAAACGCCTGTGCTTGGCTTATGTTATCTCTAGCGTCGATTAGCATTCTCAACAGTTGAAACCAGGTATATTGGGCTGCTTGCTCTTGCTTCCACGTTTGAATAACCGTCCAATCATCCGACCATGGATGCCCCCCAAGCGATGTTTCCATTCGATACGAATTCCAATGTTTTCCCATGAGATGCAAGAATGCTCGCAAGAGTCTCAACTGTACTTCCCGTTCGATCACAGTAGTAGTTTGAGAAAAATCATCCAACAACAGCTGTAGGATAGAGGGGTCTATAACCGAAAGCTGTGTGGCTGTTTCAACAGAAAGCAATAAAGTAGACCAAGTGCTTTCCCCTCTTGTAATTGCTAAAAACAACTCCCCTGTTTCTCTTGCTGAGGCATCTAAAAAAGGAAGAGTAAGTAGATTTTCTATCTGTTCTATCGGCTTATTTCTCATGTTTGCTTTGTCTTTACATATAAAAAGTTCAGCTTAATTCGATGAATCAAACTGAACTTTTTTCAACGTACTGTTTTTATTTTAGTTTCTCACTTCTTTGCCAAGTTATCTTTGCGATACTGTAACATATGCAGTATTTTCTCCTCACTGATGTTACGCACAAAACTAGTATTGTAGACATAGCCTAATTTTTCGGCTATATTAATACTTCCTTTATTGTCTTGTTCCACATTGTAGATCAAATAGTCTACAGACATATGATCAAATACAAACTGTTCTAGGGCTTTGATAATTTCCGTGCCATAGCCTTTACCGCTTGCACTTTCTTTCAACCAGATTCCCAATGAAATGGATTCTTCATTGATATCGTGAATCCCACAACAGCCGATAAACTCACCTGTTAGTCGATCAGTTGCCAGCAAAGTAATATCTTGTTGTTTTTCCAATTGTCCCAAGCTATAGGCAACAAAGCCAAAAGTATCTTCTTTTTTTTGCGTGGGAATAAAAGGTAAAAACTTCGCTACGGTTGGTGTCAATTCTCTAAAAATATCATCTACATAGTGGTCATTTACGATGATAAACTTCAAGCGATCACTTGAAAAAGTCAGGGTTGTATCAAATTTCATATGCTGTTTGAATCATTTGGGCTAAAAATGCTATTACAATTTCAGCTTTATTCTTATTTCTGATGCAAATATAGGTGATAATTTAAAGCGAATGGTGCTTCTAACTTTTAAAAATGTCGTCTTTTTCCATTGTGAAGCCCTTTAAAACGGCGGATAATGAGTAAATATGTTTTTTTTGTTTCTTTTTTTTACTTTCTATTTTCCTCATCCTTAATGCAGTAAAAAAAAGTAGATCATTTTCTACTATTTTCTCCTTTATTTTATTTGCATAAAATAAAAACTAATAGTATGTTTGCTCCAGTAAAAATGAGGAATTCCTCAGTTTTCAGGAGAGGTGCCGGAGTGGTAACGGAGCAGATTGCTAATCTGTCGACTGGTAACGGTCGCCAGGGTTCGAGTCCCTGTCTCTCCGCTTCTTCGGGGTGTAGCGTAGCCCGGTCATCGCGCCTGGTTTGGGACCAGGAGGTCG
>JASLHL010000337.1 GCA_030152225.1 Flavobacterium sp.
CAAGAACTTGATCGAGACGAAGTTTACGGATCGTCGTGGTATTGTGGAATACGTGGTGGATTGTGATAAGTTTTACCACTTACAGGTAGACAAAGAGGACTTTGAAGGCAAGTCGATTGAAGTTCCCTTGAACCGCAAAGGGGGTCGTCAACTAGTGAATGTAGGTCTTCGTCCAATCGAGGTGATTGTAACCAAAGACGAGATCATCTTAGGGGATATTTACTTTGAGTTTGACCGCTCGAATATCACCCAACAAGGGGCTTTCGAGTTGGATAAGTTAGTGAAGGTAATGAAGCGCAACCCACAGCTGCGCATCAAAGTAGGTGCTCACACGGACAACCGCGGAAGTGCTACTTACAACCAGAAGCTATCAGAGAATAGAGCTAAAACAACGGTTCAGTATGTATTGTCGAAAGGCATTGAAGCCTACCGCTTAGAATCTCAAGGATACGGAGCGAGTGAACCAAAAATAGATTGCAAATCGAACTGTTCCGAAGAAGATCACGCGATCAACAGGCGAAGTGAGTTTGTCATCATTAAATAGTTTAAGTATTAAGTTTAGTATAGTTTGAAAAGTCCTTGCCCTGTTATGGGGTGAGGATTTTTTGTTTTAAGGGCTAGAAATGAATAATTAGCAATAAAATCTCATTATCTTATATTTTTGTTAATTTCTAATCGCTCAAATTAGGCTTCTTTTGTTATTATGTGCTTTTTTTTATGTAAATTGATGAGTAAGCATTGTTAAAAATAACATATTTGTAATTGTTGTATTTTGTTAATCTTTTTAATTTGTTAATATTATTATAAAAAAATTTTATATTTGATCCTAACTAACTTAAAACGAATTTGTATGAAGAAAATTACGATGCTATTCTTGTTCTTGTTAAGTGCGCTACTTAGCTATGGACAGGAAGTAACGATTGGCACTGGTACTCTTACAGAGCGGTGGCCTTTCGGAGCCACTTGGGGCTATGAACGATCGGTTGCTTTGTATACTGCAACAGAGATTGGACAAACAGGTTTTATCAATGAACTAGCCTGGGACCTAAGTAGTTCAACTGCTAGTCCTAGAGCAGTTAAAATTTATTTGAAGGAGACAACTTCTACAACCTTAACTGCAACTACTTGGTCTACTTTTATCACGGGTGCTACTTTGGTGTATGATGGGATGTTAGATCCGACCACTACGGGATTTAATAGTCTTATTTCTTTCGTTTCTTTTCCTTATACAGGAGGAACGAACAACCTAATGGTTTTAGTGGAAACTAACTATGGAGGAAGCGGAGGAGGAGGTTCTTATAGTGTAAAAGGAACTGCTGCTTCAGGCATGCATTTTATGGCATATGCCGATGGTTCAGCGCCTACTGGGAATCTCTCAGAAGCATCAGGATCAACTAGACCTAATTTAAAAATAACTTTTGGTGCAGAAATTGAGTGCCCTATGGCTCTTCCAATTATTCTTAGAACCACTGCAACAGCGTTAACATTTAACGTAACAGAGCGAGCGACAACGCAATCGATTTACTATGAAGTTAGAACAGAAGGAGCAGCAGGTTCTGGTGCTACGGGTCTAGTAACTTCTAACACGGTAACGGACTTAACTACGTTACCAGTCGAGGTATCTAATTTAACACCTAATACAAATTATTCTTTATATGTTCGCGCCATTTGTGCAGAGGATGAAACATCATTATTTTCAAATGCACTAAATTTTGCTACTTTTGAAGAAGGAGTTATTGGAGGTGGAAGTAGACAAGACGGCTTTTTACCTCTTTATTCAACAAACTCGTATAACTGGTCTCAAATGATTTATACAGCAGAAGAGGTTGGTAATGTTTTAGAAGATAGAGGGCTTGTTGAACGCATAAAGTTTTATTATACAGGTACAGGTTCTGTTGAAAGTTACAATACTTGGACTGTATATTTGACCAATACAACTAAAGCGGAATTTACAGGAACTACTGCTTCAGATTGGATACCCCATACTGAATTTACACAAGTTTTTCAAGGGACTGTGACTTTGGTTGCAAATGAGTGGACAGAAATTATATTTGATAGTCCGTTTGTCTGGGATGGAGAGAGTAACTTGGCAGTTGCTGTGTACGAAGATGCACCGAGCTGGTCGGGTGGATCGAGGTTTGCAACATTTGAAACGAATACATACAGAGGGATTTTGCGTTCCACAGATGCATTCTATACTCCGGATGGAGGAGCGGGATCAACGTATGGCAGATACCAATATCTTCCAAAATTGTATATCGATGGAATTGCTCCCCCTAGCTGTTATTTACCAATAAATGGACGTGTTGCTAATTTAACAGCAACAAGTGTTGAAATCGAATGGGGTATTTTGAATAATGGAGAATCTATAGGAGTTGACTACTATATTTCAACAACAGATACGGCTCCTACAGCTACAACGACTGCCTCAGGAACGATGGCGGATGAGGAGGCAAGATCTTTGACGATAGACGATTTAGAAGAAAATACGACATACTACGTATGGTTGAGAAATATCTGTGAAGACAATACGAAGACAGATTGGATTGCTCGCCCTATTGTTGTTAATACGCCATTAGTACCTGCAGCTTTACCTTATTCAGAGGATTTTGAAGGGGAGGTAAATATGGCTTATATCCAAAATACCACAAACAAATGGTTTGTGGGTAATGCGGTTAACAATGGAGGAGAAAGAGCGTTGTATATCAGTCATGATAACGGGGTTACCAATGCTTATGAATATAGTGGAGCTCAAGCGTCTCATGCCTATAAAGATTTTGAGATACCAGCGAATACCAATGAGCTTTCAATTCGTTTTGATTGGCGTTGTGTTGGAGAGACGACAGCTTGGGATAGTTTTAGAGTTTGGATGGTACCAGTAACGTACATTCCAGCAGCTCGAGTAGAAATTACCGCAGGGTCTAACCGCACACAATTAGGAAGAGAGAACTATAATGGAAATAGTGTTTTTCTAACAGAAAATCTTATTGTTGATGCTTCTGCCTTTGCTGGACAAACGATGCGTTTGGTATTTGAATGGCATCAGGATGGTAGCGGCGGAAATCAACCACCAGCGGCTATTGACAATTTGAATATCGATGTGATTACGTGTAGTCAACCTGGTAATTTTGAAGTTGAGGATGTAACATCAACCAGTATTGATGTTAGTTGGAACGAGGTGGGAAGTGCAGCAAGCTATGATGTATATATTAGCACTTCAGATACTGCACCTACCGATACAGCCACTGTTGTGAATACAACGGAAACAGAACATAGTTTTGAGGATTTAGACAGTAATACCTATTACTATATCTGGGTACGTTCAAGATGTACTGCTACAGATTTGAGTTTGTGGACCGGTCCGTTACATGTATCAACAGGATTAGTACCTGTTGACATCCCTTATACAGATACGTTTGAGACTGCTCAAGAATATGCTTTTAGAAACCATAGTATAAATAAATGGCATATTGGTACAGCCGTAAATAACGGAGGAACTTCTGCTTTGTATATCAGTAACAATGATGGCGTAGCGAATGAGTATACCAATTCAGTGACGCAGACATCTCATGTGTACAAAGATTTTACTATTCCTGCAGATGCAGAAGAGCTTGAGGTGCAATTTGATTGGCGCTCTGTTGGAGATAATAGTGATGGATTTACCGTATGGGCCGTTCCTGTTGCCTTCGAACCAAGAGCAGGTACAGAAATTACTACAGCTGCAACTCGAGTTCGATTAGGTCGCACATTATATGGACAGAATAGCAACTTTGTGACCGAACGCCTTGTGATGGATGTTTCTGCTTTTGCAGGTCAAACGATGCGTTTAGTCTTTTCTTGGAAAAATAATAGTTGGGATGGAGAGAATCCACCAGCGGCGATTGACAACTTGAAATTGAATTATTCAACTTGTATTCAACCAACAAGTTCACAGGCAACAGCCGTTACTGCAGAGAGTATTGCTGTGAGTTGGAGCGCTGTAGAAGGAGTGACTGATTACGAATTGAAAATTACCACTACACCAACAGCTCCAGCCGAGACTGTGGCAGGGGTAACAGTTACAGGAACGACACATACCTTTGAAAACTTAGACAGCAATACAACGTATTATATTTGGGTACGCTCTATCTGTTCAACGACCAATAAGAGTTTTTGGAAAGGGCCTTTACAAGTGACAACAGATTTAGTGCCTGTAGATTTACCGTATCGCGATGGTTTTGAAGGGGATCAACAATATGCAATGCGCAATGATGCAGTGAATCAATGGTACATTGGAAATGCGGTGAATTATGGAGGACAAAAATCACTCTATATTTCGAATAATGGAGGAGTAGATAATCTCTATACATATACTGGAGTTTCACAGCAGTATTCGCAAGTTTATAAGGATTTTAATGTTCCCACAACAGGAGCTAATAATTTAGGGATTAACTTTGATTGGCGATCTGTCGGAGAGTCTACATGGGATGCTTTTAAAGTATGGTTAGTACCAACAACGTATAGACCAACAGCGGGTGTTGAAACAACAACTACCAATAGTGGAGGAGTTCTAATAGGAAGAAGTGTTTATAGTTTGAATTCTATTTTCCTCAATGAGCGTTTAGTTGTAGATGCTTCTGCTTTTGCTGGACAGACCATGCGTTTGCTTTTTGAATGGAAAAATGATACAGGTGGTGGAGCTCAACCCCCTGCAGCAATTGATAATTTAGAGGTACACATTATTACGTGTTCAGAACCAACTAACGTGCAAATTGATAGCGTTACATCAACGTCGGCAACTATTTCTTGGACTCCAGTAGAAGGACAGACAAACTATGAAGTGTATCATTCAGCAACTAACCCTGGATTATTAGGAGATACAGTAACTGGATCGGTAACCACGACAGAGAATCCTTATACTATTGAGGGGTTAGATGATAATACGGAGTATTTTATTTGGGTGAGAACGATTTGTAGTGCTACCAATAAGAGCTCTTGGGTTCGAGTTATTGGATGGACAGCACAAATTTCAGGTGAACTAACCTATGAAGATAACTTTGAAGGAGATAACAATTGGAGCTTTATTAGTAATACTGACAATAAATGGGTGGTTGGTAGAGCCGTGAGTAATGGTGGAGTAAACGCACTATATATTACAAAAAACAATGGACTAACCAATACATATAATGGAGGTGTGACTACGGTGGCTCATGCGTACCGCGATCTTGCTGTACCAGCAGCGGCTATCGGAGGAAGTTTAACCTTTGATTGGCGTGCGCTTGGAGAAGGAAGCGTTAACTTTCCTACTGATTATATGAGAGTTTGGCTAGTACCTGCTAGTTTTAGACCTGTGATGGGACAACAAATAATGGCTGCGACTGGCCGTCTTCAAATTGGAGGGATATATTTCCAACAAGAAGAGTTTACTACTGCTTTAGAATCAGTTGATTTAACTCCATTTGCAGGGCAAACGATGCGTTTGGTCTTTGAGTGGATTAATGATAACTTCAGTGCATCTGACCCACCTGCGGCAATAGACAATGTGATATTTAAAGTCGAAACATGTCCTGCAGTTACCGGATTGTCTGCTTGTGGAGGTGCTGATCGCATCAATTACGGATGGGATTCTCAAGAGGGGATGACCCGTTGGGAAATTGCCTTTTCA
>JASLHL010000094.1 GCA_030152225.1 Flavobacterium sp.
ATACCCTCTGCCCATTTAGTAACGATGACACAAGTATAAAACAACAGAAGACCCGTTACAGCGGGTCTTTCTATTTTTTATAAAACTGTATCTTTGCCTAAACTTCGTTTTGTAGCATATTACCTAAGCAAACGTGGTTTCTTAGGAGTTGTTAATCTAATTTACAGATGAAGACAAAGAAAAAAGTGGTTCGCGTTCAGCTATAATACAAAAGAAGACCCGTTAGAGCGGGTCTTTCTATTTTTTATAAAACTGTATCTTTGTCCAAATTTCGTTTTTACAGATGAAGACAAAGAAAAAAGTGGTTCGCGTTCAGCAAGTTGATAAAGATATTCCCATTGAATTTTATCGCATTGAAGCCATTGGAGATCTCTTTGAAGTTGAAGGACATTACCAATATGACTTTTATCAAATCTATTGGTTTACCGAAGTCTTAACTCCCCATTACCAAGAAATTGACTTTATTTCTTATCCCGTAAAGGAGCAAGAAATTTGGATTATTTACCCCGGACAAGTCCATCAGTTGGATACGCATTATAGTAAAGGGTATTGTTTGGGTATTGATAAGAATTACTTTCACAGCGTCTTGTTTAAAGAGGCGAAACAACGAGCCTTTACAGGACATAATCAACTCAAATTTGCGGTTACGCCTGAGGAAGCCCAACGGCTAGGGTATTTGCATTTGTTGATTGAGATGGAATACAATACCTTCAAGAGACCTACTGTTTTAGAACAGTATTTACAGCTGTATATTGTCCATTTACAAGATCTCCCGGTGATTTCACCACAACATGTGGTATTAGATGAGCGCGTACATAAAATACTACAGCTTATTGAAGAACACTACAGCACCCAACGAAACAATGAATTTTATGCAGACCTAGTTTCCCTTTCAGTCAAGCGTATGAATGAGATTTTATTTCAAGCCATTGGCAAGACAGTAAAGCAACAACTACAAGAGCGATTGTTGTTAGAAGCCAAGCGATTGGTTGGTTATAGTGAGGATACGATTCAACGGATTGCTCATGCATTGAATTTCTCTGATGTGACCTATTTCAATCGCTTTTTCAAAAAATGCACGGGGAAAACCCCAAAAGATTTTCGCACAGAGGTGAAAAAAGTCCAAGAATAAGTCTCATTTAGATAAGGTTTGCTTTTTGTACTCGGAGTATTTTTGCCTCTTTAAGAAAATAAGATGAGTAAGTTAAAAAAACAGCAGTTTATTGTCGTGTTAATTCTAGCACTGCTATCTGCCTTGGAGCCTTTTAGTATTGATTTATACCTGCCTGGATTTTTGAAAATGGCAGCATACTACCATACTGATTTAAAATCCGTTCAGTTTTCCATTTCTACTTTTTTGGCAGGATTTGCTGTTGGTCAATTATTTTGGGGCATTATATCCGATAAATACGGACGTAAATGGCCGACCATGATCTCTTTAGTTCTCTTTATTGCAGCAACAATGGCTTGTATTTATGCTGAGACGATAGAGCAATTTTGGGTAGCGCGATTCTTCCAAGCATTTGCTGGGTGTGCAGGCGTGGTTATCGCAAGAGCGATTGTCAATGAATACTTTGAACAGGATGACACCATGCGCGTGTTCTCCCTCTTGGCTATTATTGCAGGAGTAGCTCCAATTATTGGTCCTGTGGCTGGGAATTTCTTGGTTTCTCATTTTAGTTGGCAATCGACCTTTGTGACGCTATTCATACTCGGTGTACTCGCTTTACTGCTTGTGATCCTGTGGTTACCTGAAACAAAAGCAAAGACAACAACGGCTCAAAAGCGAAACCTCATTCAAGATTTTAAAGCCGTTTTACAGGTAAAAACGTTTTTAAAATATACACTAATTGGAAGTGTAACTTATAGTATATTAATGATCTACCTAGCTAATGCGCCCTATCTGATTATGGAATACGGCCAATTGTCCTCCACTACATTTAGCTATATTTTTGCTTTTAATGCTGTAGGATTAATGCTAGGCGCGTGGGTATCAAGTGCTTTTACCCGTTGGTGGTCTATTCGTCAGATTATTTTGTATACCACCATCTTCGGATTAGTAGGAAGTCTTGTTTTCTTGGGATTCTGTATTACAAAACAACCCATTGAATGGCTATTGGTACCCTTGTTTTTTATTGTCTTAACCTTAGGGGTTTTATTTCCTGCTACAACAAAACTTGCGCTTGAACCCTTTGTGGAAACGAGTGGTTCGGCTTCAGCTTTATTGGGCTCGTTACAGTTGCTACTGACATTTATTATTTCTGCTGCAACAAATTTGATTCCCGTAGATTTATTATTGCTCACCGGACTGGCGCTATTTGTCTGCCATGGACTGTATTTGGCGTGTTACTGGATTAAAGAGGCGGAGTAGTTTTTGGGTGAGTGGTGAGTGGTAAGTGGTAAGTGGTGAGTGGTGAGTGGTGAATGGTGAGTGGTGAATGGTGAGTGGTTGAATTTTTCAAAATAAGAACGATTTACTTTTGAAGTAGATAAAAAGAAAAGAAGGGGTAAGCTGAAACTAATTCAAAATAATTGCCTATTTTCATTCCAAACTATTCAATGCACTTTGAATGAGAAAGTACTACGTGCCAGGTATGATTACGCTGCTGTTTTTGCCTTTATTGGGGTATTTCTACATCCAGCGAACGATCGCTACTCGTGACTATAGAGGAATGGATGTTTATTTAGAAGAAATAGGCTGGAATCCTTGTGGTGATATGCCGTATGAACTATTTGAAGGGGTTGTATTTGATACGATTACATTTACAGGTGATCCAACAGTAGATCAAGTGCTTTTGCTTCAAGTTGAAGATAAAATAGAAAAGATTAGTTTGAATACTGAGGAAAAACAAGGTTTGGTCTTTACTTTCGGAACTGTGCCCTATGCTACCTATATAGACGTTTTAAATCTTCTTGTTAAACATCGAAAACAGGTGGTGATGTATGCAGATAGTATTAAGTTTTCAAATGATGAAAAAACGATAAATCCGCAACTGACAAGAGAAGAATTGATGGAAATGTATGTGGCATTTGAATTAGACAATGGCGAGATAGAAGTGGAAAAGGAGGTAGATAAAGTGGCGACTGTACTGGATCGGATGGGAAACTATACCTATGCAATTGGAGGACTATTTGTCCTTCTTGCTTCTTGTTGTTTTTATTCGACTTATTCTAATCTAAGCGGTTGGAAGATCAAAAAATAGAAAAATAAAAACCGCAGCATGCTGCGGTTTTTATTTGTTTCTTGTCTATTAGTAATAGGTATAATGAATCGTTTTATACTCGTATATTTCTTTGATTGGATACCCCTGGTCATTGTATTCATAAGTCGTCGTTGTTTGAGTAACCCCATCTTGTTTTTCAGTGATTTTGTTATGCTTTCCAATAGATAACCTTTTTAGGTAGTTTTTCGGAAACATATGGGTAAAAGGATGATTTTTTTGATCGAATTCATAGGTATGAATAATTTGCGTACCATCCGTATAATCAATCGTTTCTTTCGTTACATTTCCATTCGTATCATAGGTAAATCTTGATGTTCTAACAAAATTATCGCTTTCATTCGTATAAATCGCTGTGATGAGGTTTTTGGCTGAATCATATTCATATACATTGATATGTGGTCCGTTTTCTTCTGTATTGATGGATTTTGTAATTAAATTATCCGTATAAAAAAAATCTGATTTTACTTGTCTTCCATCTACTTCATACCTCCATTGGGTAATATTATTTCCCTCGTACTCAAAATATTCATATTCTACTAGATTAGTAGTTTCTTCGTGCGTTTTTATTTTGTTTACATAACCATTGGAACCATAGAAATATTCTATTGTTGTTTTGTACTTCATTTCGTTGTTGGATGGATCTGTGCCAATCTCACCAAATTCAACACTTTTTAGTTTAAGTTCAGTTTTACTTTCTCCTCCACCAGTAGTAGAACTGTTAGAATCATCGCTAGAGCAAGAAGCGAAAAGGACTAAGGAAAAGAAGCAGAGTACTAGTTTTTTCATGTTTATAAATTATTAGTTTGTTTACTTGGTTTTAATTTTGTTTGCTGATTTTGAATTTGTTAGAGGTAGTCTGTTTATATGCATCAACGTTTTACGCTTGTTGATTAGGTTTATCGTTCATGTGGACATATGATTAAGTTCTCGTTATTATTATGTGAGTTTTATAGCGAAAAGCAAAAACGCTCGATATGGGTTCTATCATTATAGTATGGCGTGCCGTTGTATTTTATGGTTGCATTTTTGGACGGTAGAACATCTTTAATGATTTGATACATTTGATGTCTTAAACGCTTAGTTGTAAAAATTTCTCAAAAGTATATAAAATAAGTTAGAGTAGGGTGTTTTTGGGTGAAGGTTTAGTTTTGGGTAAGGGACCTGGTTTCGGGAGATACTTTTCGCTTGAGAGTAAAAAATAAAAAAAGCCTTCGATTTTTCGAAGGCTTTTTGTGATCCAATCAGGATTCGAACCTGAGACCTACTGCTTAGAAGGCAGTTGCTCTATCCAGCTGAGCTATTGGACCATTAAATCACGGGTGATTTAAACACCATCAAAAGAAAAAGTAGTGCTACTTTCTCAGTTTGATGGTGCAAAGATATTCTATTTTTTAGAGAAACACCAAGGATAATTGCATAAAAATGAAAATAATCAAATAACTAGTTGAAAATTAGAAAATTGTATTCCTTTATTTCATAACGATCCTTAGTGTTCGATCTGTTTTAACGTTCATATTGACAGCAGCCATGTAAACTGTTGTAGGCTTTGTCTGGCGCTTTGTCTAAAGCGGTGTCATGTCCCGCGGCAGCAATAGCTTTACTCACCTTTTTTTGATCCGTTTTGGAAGGGTCAAAGTTGAGGTGGAGCATTTTTGCGTTGACATCCCAAGTGGCTGTTGAGACACCAGCTACGCCTTTGGCTGCTGTTTCAATGCGTTCTTTACACATGGTACAATTTCCCTTTACAGCTAGCATTGCATGTCCTTGATGATCACCTTGATGATCTTTAGGATGTGCTTCTTTAGACGTTGATGCTGGTTGGTGGGTTTCGTGTTTGGTGTGATCTGTTGGTTTTGATTTGATTCCTCCTCTATCGTATAAACAACAAGGCGGTAACTCGCGGTATACTGAATCTGGCGCTTGATCCAAAGCAGTATCATGTCCCGCTTGAGCAACAGCCTTGCTGATTTTGTTTTGATCGGTTTTTGAAGCATCAAAGTTTAGATGCAACACTTGATCTTTGGAACTCCACGTTGCACTAATCACACCAGCAACAGCTTTGGCTGCTTTTTCGATACGCGCTTTACACATATCGCAATTGCCATTGACGGCAAACATCGCATGGGTTTCGTGTTTTGCCTGCACACCCGTTGGCGAGTCGTTATTCATCATACTGGGTTTTCCTTCCAACTGTGCGCTTGAATCCACCGTAAATACACCTCGAGTGACAATTTCCTCTCCATCTTGCAAGCCAGAGGAAACAACATATTGATTCCCTAAGGATGGACCCAATACAATTTCTCTCATCTTAAAGGCTGGCGTATTCGTATGCGGCTGTTTAACGTAAATTATCGAGCGTTTCCCCGTCCATAAAACTGCAGATTTAGGTATGGTCAATTGCTGGCTTTCCGTACCGCGAATAGGAGATTGTATCGTTGCTGTCGCGTACATCTCAGGTTTTAAGGCCTGATCTTTATTATCGGTTTCTACGCGTATTTTAGCTGTGCGCGAGGTCGCATCAATAATGGGATTGATAAACGAAATTTTTCCTTTGTACACTTTTCCAGGAATACTTTGAAGGGTATACTCCAAGACATCTCCTTCTTTTAAAAAAGGTAAATCTCCTTCATAAGCCTCAAAAATTGCCCAAAGCTTGCTCATATTGGAAATGCTATATAAAACGGATCCTTGGTTGATATAATCCCCTTGGTTAACGTTTTTAGCCGTTACAATTCCACTGGTATTCGCTGTAATACTCACATAAGGCGATACTTTCCCCGTAGTCAGTACTTTGTTGATTTGGGCATCTGACATTTTCCACAAACGCAGTTTTTCCTTCGCAGCATCCAATAATAGGGGTTGGAAATCCGTGAGTTTTTGTGCTTCTAAAAGTTCTTGTTGTGCATTGAGCAAATCAGGAGAATAAATGGTCGCAATTAACTGCCCTTGTTTAACCGCTTCTCCCGTAAAATTGATGAACAATTTCTCTATACGCCCATTAACATGGGACGTTTGTGATTGTTGTAGACGCTCATCTACCTGAATCGTACCGTATAATTGGATATCTTTAATAGCATCTTGACGCCCAACTACCGTTGTTTGTATATTAGCCAAGGCAATGGCTTCTTTTGATAGTTGAATGGCATCATCATCAATAGCGTCATCTCCGCTATCAGATGATTTTAACGGAATTAAATCCATGGCACATAAGGGGCATTTTCCCGGTTTGTCCATTTTGATTTGTGGGTGCATGGAACAGGTCCAAACGACCGCTGCTTCTGTTGCAGGAGCAGGTTCTCCATTGTGTTCATGTGTGGCAGATCCACCAAAAACCAACCACCCCAAAAGAAGTCCAACTAATAAAATAACGCCGTATTTTACCGTGTTATTTTTAATTATATTTTTGAATGTACGCATTGTCTGTTTGTTATAAATCGTTAGTAGTAGCTGTAATATTTTCAATCGAGGCTACCAGTGTATTGTAGTTTGCAATAGCTTCTGCTTTTTTTAACTGGTAATCAAGTAATTGACGTTGTACTTGAATCACATTGGTCAAATCACTTTTTCCTGTTACAAATTCCTTGACAATTAGATTGAAGGTTGTTTCGGCTAAAGTGGTTTGCTTTTCCAATAAGGTAATGGTGCGCTCAGCGTCTTCCACTTGATTTTTAAAGCTGTAATAGGAGGCTAGTAGGGTATTGTACGTATCCTTGTATTTTGCTTCACTCGATTGCCACCATTTTTTGCCTTCATCTTGTTGTGCCTTGTATTTTTTTCTAAATACAGGGAGTGAAAGTGTCACCATAGGCATAATCATATCCTTGCCATTCATATTACCCATGGCAAGCATGGGATCGTTGGTCTTGCCGATAATCATATATTGTACACCAAGTCCAACCATAGGATAGCTCATTTTGCGATCCATTTCTGCTTTGGCTTGGTAAGCCAACCCTTCTTCGGTTAGCATAGCTAACATGGGATTATTGGTTTCTATGGCGGCTTGTACGTCTTCATCAGTCATGAAGAAAGCGACTTTTTCTATTGTTTGTGGAACTGTAACAAGGGTTTGTGCTTCTTGATCCAACAAAGCATTGAATTTGATTTTTTCCGCTTTGATTTGTGCCTGTAAGCTCTCGATGGTATTTTCAATTTCAATTGTTTCGAGGCGAATACGCAAAACATCTGACATACCTGAACTACCACCACTCATACTCGTCATCGAACTGCTACTTGAAGAAGCAGGAGTTGAGGTGCTGGTGGTTGCTGTAGCTGTATTGCCCCCCATAGCCATACCGCCCATGCTGGATGCTCCTGCGCTAGTGGTGCTAGCAGTAGCAGTGGATGTACTGACCATACTATTTGAGGCAGTTGCACCAGAAGGAGAAGAAAATCGCTGCAAGGCCAATTGTTCTACTTGCTCCAACAACTTCTTATTTTGTTGGGCATTGTGTACTTGTTGTTGTAATTTTTGTAAGACATACCATTGGGTGTGTACTTGTAGAATGACTGCTTCTTGGGCTTCTCTATACTGTTGCATTTGCATGCTAGCCATGTGATTGGCTTCCTTTTTAGCTGATTTTTTTGTTCCAAACCAAGGTAACATCTGCATCAAGGTCAAATCTCCAATCTGTCGTCCACCCACGATATCCATAGGCTTAGTATAAAAACCCATCGATAGTTCAGGATCATCAAAAGCTCCTGCTTGTGGAATTTTTTCTAAAAAAGCTTCATACGCCAAGCGTTGAGCCTGTACCCCAGGATTTTTTTCCAGGGCTATTTCGGTATAATAACGCAAAGAATCCACTTGGGTTTTTTGTGCCCAAATCGTTGAAATAGGAGCGAATCCCCCTAGTAAAACGAAAAGGATGGTATATAGTTTATTCATGTGTAGCCGTTTTTTCGTTTGACTTTTGTTCTTTTTTGATGGCCCATTCTCGCCACCAACATTGGAATACAGGAACGACAAACATCGTCATGGATTGTATGAGCATCCCACCAAAGGTAGGAATGGCCATTGGGATCATAATTTCCGCGCCTTTTCCTGTAGAGGTCATCACGGGGAGCAAGGCAATTAAAGCTGTTGCTGTAGTCATCGCAGCGGGACGAACTCTTTTTAGCCCAGCGTACACGACTGCCTCGCGAATCTCGTGCTTGGTTTTAGGGTCTCTTGCTTCAAAAGTATCGTGAATATAGGTCCCCATCAATACGCCATCATTAGTCGCTAAACCAAAGAGAGCAATGAACCCCACCCAGACGGCAATACTCAAGTTAATGCTGTGCATTTGAAATAAATCCCGCATATTCATCTCGCCAATAGAGAAGTTCATGAACCAAGGTTGTCCATACAACCACAACAGGATAAATCCTCCAGCAAAAGCCACAAATACCCCTGAGAAGTGAATCAAGGAGGCTGTAATGGTTTTGAATTGGAAGTATAAAATCATGAGAATGGCCAATAAACTCATCGGAACGACGTATAATAAGCGTTGAGCTGCGCGTTCTTGTTGTTCGTAATTTCCTGCAAAGGTGTAGGTTACTCCTTTAGGTAGCGTTAATGCACCAGAAGCTAATTTGGTTTTTAAAACTTGTTCGGCTTCGCGAACCACATCAACCTCTGCCTTGCCGCTAATTTTGTCAAAAATAACATAACCTAACAGAAAAGTATTTTCACTTTGAATCATTTGAGAACCTTTGGCATAGGTAATTTCTGCTACATCACTAAGCGGAATTTGTACGCCTGTTCCCGTGGGAATTAATAGCTTGGCCAATGCCTCAGGATTATCTCTTAATTCTCGAGGATAGCGCAAGCGAACAGGAAAGCGTTCACGTCCTTCCACGGTAGTGGTTAGTTGCATACCGCCAACTGCTGCTTCTAAGACTTCTTGTAAATCAGCAACAGTAATACCATAACGAGCCATATTAGTTCTATTGAGGTGTATTTCTACATAAGGAGCACCTACAGCTCGATCGTAAAAAACAGTAGACGACATAATGGATGGAATGTCTTTTAAGGCCGTTTCCAAGGCCTTACCACCTGCTTCGATTGATTCTAAATCTGGTCCTGAAACTTTTAATCCCATGGGCGCACGCATTCCCGTTGAAAGCATGACTAAACGCGCTTCAATGGGTTGTAATTTGGGTGCTGAGGTTAACCCTGGAAGATGAGACACATTGACGATTTGTTGCCAAATGTCCTCGGGCTTTTTAATTTCTGGACGCCATTGTCTAAAGAATTTTCCATTTTTATCGGGAACCAAACTGTCTCTTGGAATCTGGCGAAAACCATTCGATACGTGATAAGTTGAACCATCAATCAATTCAAAATCACCGTTTTTCGTTACTTTAAAACGCTCACGGTGTCCATCTTCATCCAAGAAGTACTCTGGTTTGTAATTGATGGTATTTTCAAACATTTGGGTAGGAGCAGGGTCAAGGGCGGAGTTTACACGTCCCCACTTGCCAATGGTCAATTCTACCTCTGGAATATGTTGAATGCGCTTATCTAAGGTTCGAATGAAGTTTAAGTTTTGTTCAATCCCCGTATGCGGCATACTCGTCGGCATAAGCAAAAAAGAACCTTCGTTTAAACTCGGCATAAATTCCTCACCAATACCAGGAAAGGTTTCGGAAGATTTTTGCCAAAAAGACGTTTCTCTAAAGGATTTCCATCCTACTGTTTCAAAGCCCTTAGCAACAAATCCAAAAGAAGTATTGAATCCCAGCCAGGCCATCATACCCAACAGGACAGTGAGTATAGGAATAGCCATGAACTTCCATCGGTTGGCAAGTGCCCAACGCAAGATTTGTTCGTAATAAATCACGAGTATCCATAAAATAGCTAGAATACTACCTATGGCAAGAATAACAAAAATAAAGTTTAATCCCGTACTAGCCTGTGTACCCAAGGGAAGCCATTCAATAGCTAGGTAGTAAACTGCCACAAATAATGTGATCCCTACATTGATGTAGTTGGCCGTTTTTTCACTTCTCCATGTAGGCGTATATAAGTTGTTGATCCCTACAAAAGTTAGCGCAAGGGCTGTAAAAATACCGGTATATATCCACAAGGCAATTCCCACTACACACAGGGTGTAATTGGCTATTTTACGCACCTTTGCTTTGTTTATTTTGATGGAGTATATATAGTAAGCAATTGTAGGTAAGATGATAATACCCAGCAAAAAGGCAGAGACCAAAGCAAATGTTTTGGTGTAAGCCAAGGGTTTAAATAATTTACCTTCTTGTGCTTCCATGGCAAATACAGGTAAGAAACTGATAATGGTGGTTAACATAGCTGTTGACAAGGCACCAGATACTTCAGAAACGGCTTTTATAATGAGGTTAACAAAGGCTTTTCCTCTGCTTTCCACTCCACGTGCTCGTTCTTCTTCCATATGGCGAATAATGCTCTCGACAAAGACGACCCCAACATCAACCATAACTCCAATGGCGATGGCAATACCCGATAGAGCAACAATATTAGCTTCAATCCCCATGTAACGCATGATGATAAAAGTCGCTAATACCCCAATGGGCAAAATACTGGAAATGATGATGGAAGCGCGTAAATTAATGACCAAGACGATCACTACGATAATACAGATGAGTATTTCATGTGCTAGTGCGGTTTCTAATGTACCAATGGTTTCTTTGATTAAACCGGAACGATCATAAAAAGGAACGACAGTCACTTTGGAAATAGTTCCATCGGCTAGCGTCTTTTGTGGAAGTCCAGCTTCCATCGCTGCAATTTTACCTTTTACATTGTCAATGACTTCCATGGGATTTGCACCATAGCGAGCAACGACAACACCACCAACCGCCTCAATGCCTTCTTTGTCTAACCCCCCCCTACGCGTGGCAGGACCTAAGTTGACAAAAGCGACATCCTTTATTTTTACTGGTGTATTATTGCGCACGGTAACCACAGCATCTTCTAAATCTTGAATGCTTTTGATGTAGCCTAATCCGCGAACAAGGTATTCCGCTTGGTTGATTTCAATGGTTTCTGCCCCAATATCGAGATTGCTTTTTTGAATGGCATCCATAATATCCATGATGGAAACATTATAGGCACGCATGGCATCAGGATTTACTTCTACCTGGTATTCTTTGACATAACCTCCTATAGAAGCTACTTCAGCAACGCCTTCAGCTGAAGCTAAGCTATATTTAGCATAGAAATCCTGAATTGTACGCAATTCATCAGGATCCCAACCACCAGTAGGTTCGCCTGTTTGAGGATTTCTACCTTCTAGGGTATACCAATAAACCTGTCCTAATGCAGTAGCATCAGGCCCCAAAGTAGGGATAACTACCTCTGGTAAAGTTCCTGAAGGGAGTGAATTTAATTTTTCTAAGATTCGAGATCTACTCCAATAGAATTCTACATCTTCTTCAAAGATGATGTAGATAAAAGACATACCGAACATGGAACTACTTCGAATGGTTTTTACACCTGGAACCCCTAATAATGATGTCGTTAGGGGATACGTAATTTGTTCTTGAATGTCTTTAGGGGATCGTCCCATCCATTCTGTGGCTACAATTTGTTGATTCTCACCAATATCGGGAATGGCATCTACGGGAACGGGGTCACTTGGCAAAAGATTTTGATGCCAAGTAAAGGGGGCTGTAATTAATCCCCATACTACAACGATAACTAGGATTAAGATCGTAATTAATCGATTATGTAGGAAATACTTAATGATTTTATTAAGCATATGGATGTTTTTAAAGTGTTAATGATACGCGATAAGAAACACCGATTGACTCGCATTTAGTCCCAATAAAGGGGGCGAATAATACAATCTATCCTATTAAAGATAAGAAAAAAGTAAATACAATTGATTGATTTCAATGTAGTTAAATAATTCTCTGTCTTTGAATAGGCAAAGTAAAGTGTTCCGAAAAAAAAGGGGTAATTAGCAAAGTACGTCTCAGGAAGTCATAAGAAAGACACAAAAGAAAGAGACCTACAAGGCAAAACGGTATCATATACGATAAATACAAATGTAGGAAAGCCGGTCGATGGTAGTAAATTTGAATCCATCAACGGCAATAGGTGTAGGGTAAGGAGTTAACGCTACTGATTTTAAATCGGTCAGGTAGTTTGAATTAAACCACTTGGCTTGAATCGCTGCTTTTTTCTCTTTGGATTGAGGAGCTGCTTCTGTTTGCTCTACTTGTAGATCAGCCTGTACCGTATTGATACGAGCCATAGGAGAACAACACAACATGTCTGCCATGTTCTGATGCCCACTCGCAGCATCATTGGAACAACAGGGCAAAGTGTCTTCCTCCATTTCCATACAACTAGTCATAGCCGTAGTCATCTCATTACAGTTCCAACTAATAATTGGATTCGCTGTAACAAGTACGGATAAAGACAGTACAAGTATGGATAAGTATTTCTTCATGATCTAAAAATGTAGGCAACGGTTAGGTACCTAAGATACAAAGATATAAAAAAAAGTTTACAGTTAATGGTTAACAGTTTGCTCGGTTTGCTCGGTTTGTGTGATTTATCTCACTGCCTTACGATTTTCATTCTGTCGACGATGCTGCATAGTGAAAAAAAACAAACGAACTCACTTGACGATATAGTCAAGTGAGTTCGTTTGGTAGTTTTATACTTTCTGTCAACTGTCAACAGTTAACCAACATTGTATCGGATTACTGCGTTATTTTTTGCAGATCGAGTACTATTAAAAAACTGTGACAAGGTATAAGGTGTTCGTTTTTTTTCACAGGTTTTCGCGATTTCTTCCATAGAGTTTGGTGAGAAAAGGAGTAATTCCAATGATTTTAAAAAGCGTTCTTTCTTCTGGTAATTCAATAGCGTATCACCGAAAAAGTAAACCATATTTTCTTTAAATTCAAGTAGCGATAACTGATGGTGTTGTAAAAGTGAAAGTAGTTTTATATCATCGGCAGTTTCGGAATCTAGTAGAGTATTGTAAATTGAAAGGTGTTTGTTTTTGTCTTTGAGATAAAAATTAAAATCGAGTAGGAGATCTTCGAGAGGGGTGTCTATTTTTAAATAAAATAGATTTACGGTAAACTCTCTGTTTTCTGAGATGTGAATAGTTCCTACTAAAGCGCATAATTGCTTGCTTCTGTCCAAGCAGTTAAACGTAATATTGCCATAGCTATTGGCAGGTTGATCGTTGAATTTATCCTTTATTTCTTGTTGAACAGCACGTAGTATTTTACCTTGTTTATCCTGCTTAATTTTTGAGAAGTCAAGCTCTCGTATTAGTTCTTGAGATTCATTTAACGTAAGAGAAAAAGGAGTACTGTAGGTGATTTTATCTTCGCTTTTTTGAAGTTGAGCATAGTTAATATGCAGTAAAGCTTCAAATAAGGTTGAAGTCATTGCCTTAAAATTATTAAAGTGATAATGTTGAAAAGCAAGGGAGTTCAAGTTGCCACAGGGGGCAATTTTGACAAAATGCCGCACAAAGTGAGTAAGTTTACTTTGTACTTCTTCAAATAATTCGAGTTTCATAAGGTTTGCTAGTGTTGTTGAGTTGTTAGAAAAACGCATTACTATCATTAATGCAATTTCAATGCTAGTTTAGTTAGAATTTAGCAAGAATCCAAATCGAAATATGTTAATATGTTATTTATATGATGTTAAAATTATTTGATAAGCTTTGTTGTTTATCTTTAAATTAAAGGAATGTTGTTTTTTTTTAGCTTTTAAAATCGATTATTGCTTTATAAGTTGTACGATTTTTAAATTAAATTTTTTTTTGTATTTGATTGTAAAACTGTGAAAATCATAGTTTTTACTCAGTTTTTATAAAAAAAACACAGATGTATTGAGGAAAATTGCAAGTGAATGAGGTCGCTTGCTGAGATTTACCTCCCTTTTATTTCTAGTTTAATAGAGATATTTCTCTTTTTGGAGATAAAAAAGGCAAAACACAGCAAGAAAAACTAAAAATTATGGAGCCATCTGTTGTTCTAGTAAATACAAATAAGCATTAGGTAAATGATGTGACATGATGTTATCTGACTGATTGAATTGACTTTGGTAAGCCGGATTCGATAAACCATCTAAGATAATTGGCGTACCACATCGGCTGTAGTTACTTTCTTGACGGTAGTGGGGTTCTTATAAATCAGGAAGTGATTTTTGAATTTCTTTGAACA
>JASLHL010000199.1 GCA_030152225.1 Flavobacterium sp.
TGTTCATTTCAAGAATGATCAGGATGGATCAGTAGTTAGAGGAAATGAGATTTCATACCGAAATACTAAACAAGAAAACTGGAGTACTTCTGAATTCATTCCTTTTGTTGATAATACTGAACAAATACAATCTATCCCTGATTTGAATATCAACTCAATATATGAAGTAAGAATTAGAACAATAGGAAATGACAATAGCGCTTCTGATTATTTAATTGAAACGATTGAACTATGAAAACATTAGGATTTAAAGAAAAAGAAACGGGTTGGGTATCATTCTTTAGTTTTATGCCTGATGCTTATTTACGACTAGGTGGGACCGCATTCGTTATTAAAAATGGTAACCTTTGGCAGCAGAATTATAAGCCCAATCCAATAACAAACACTTTCTTTGGAGTCAAGTACCCATCCAAAATAAGCACGGTGTTTAATGAGGCCCAAACGGATGACAAGATTTTTAAAACATTTGTGATCGAAGGTAATTCACCTTGGCAAGTAGAAGTCAAAACTAACCTTACAAGGACTTCTTTAAAAATTATGGACTTCAATAAAAAAGAAAGTAGATATTTTGCGTATTTACGAGGAAACGAACAAGAAGGAGATTTTAATGGAAACGCACAAGGAGTTGGAATTTGTCAAGACAATAACTTTGATACCCTATTTTTTAAAAGAGTGTCAGACCTTACAAATATTGGCGATCAGTTATTCAAACTAGATGGAGATAAGCCAGTTTTAATAGGAAATATTATTGGTAAGACCGAAGACTCAATTCAAGTAGATGCTAATCTTGTTGATAGGTGTGCTGGATTCTTTATTTTGTCAAGTAAGAATTCTCGTATTGAAGGAGGCGAAATCCGAGGCTACTATGCTGATATAGAAATGGAAAATAACGATGATAAGCAAGTCGAACTATTTGCTATTAATTCTAATATAATCAAGTCGTATGTTTAATGCTCGTGTTTTAAAAGAAGAAGATTATCAGGAATTAGTATCCTGGTGGAAGTGGTGGAAATTTCCTCCACCAGCTCAAGAAATGTTGCCTAATAATGGAACATGCGGAATTATGCTTTCGAAAGAAGGTGTGAATGTCTGTGCGGGTTTTATTTATTATACCAACTCAAAAATGTGTTGGATTGAGTTTGTTGTTTCTAATCCAAACTACCGCGAATCAGATAGAAAAGAAGCGTTATTAGCGTTAATAAATGAACTTGGAGATATAGCCAAATCAAAAGGTTTTAAAGTCGCTTACACTAATCTTAAACACGCTTCACTAATTAATCATTTTGCAGATTGTCAGTATATTAAAGGTTCTATTCAGACAACAGAAATGATTAAAATACTATAACTAAAACTTATCGTTATTTTATTTTCAATAGATTTTATTTATTATCTTTGAGTAAGGTAATAAGTAAAATCTATTTTTTATGGCGGCTATAACAAGTGCGAGTATTGGACTTGCGGCAGCAGGAGCTTCAATATATCAAGGAGAACAGCAAAAGAAAAAAGCAAAGGAAGAAATGAACTCTTACCAGCGACAGGAATTAGATAACGCTTTTGAAAGAGTAGGAATTTCAACAGTCGGAACTGATTTGATGCGAGAAGAAGCTCAACGAACTACTGCAAATGTTGTTGATGCGTTACAAGGTGGAGGAAGTCGTGGACTTGCTTTATTGCCTGCTGTACAAGCGAATACAAATCAAGTTAACAGACAGATTCAAAAAGACATTGACGATCAAATCATTCAACGTGATTACGCAATCGCGGGGGAAGATTCTCGTATTATGGGAATTAAAGAACAACGCGATAATCAAAATATTGCTGCGCTTGGAAGTCAATACATGGCAGGTGAACAAAATATGATGAATGGAATAAATGGTGCTATTGCAGGTGTTGGTTATTTAGGCAGAACGATTCAAGATGAAACAGACAAGGATAAACCTAGGCAAACCCAAGCGTCGTTATCAGGATCTGTAATTCCACAAGATAGGTATGCTTACAATCCTTTATTCAACGCAGGCTTCCAACTATCTCCTATCCCATCTTTTACCACAGAAAAAAATATGAATAATATCGTATAGTCATGGCAGGAAATCATACTAGCGTTTACGCTCCTTCTCAAGCTTCAGGTTTCAGTCTTGCTGATACAATTGGTCAGCAAGAACGATTAAACCTAGCGCGCAAAGACCAGCAAATGCGTGAACAACAATTAGAGGAGCATCGTCGAGATAAACAAATTGCTCGCGATGAACAGTTGCGTGAGCGTCTTTTAAAATCTATTGAGAATTATGATACTGGTTCTGGTTCGCTGAATGAATTGCAAGGACGTATAGTCATGCAGGCAATGAATCGAAAAGGAGAAATATACAACAAGCTTCGTTCGGGTAATATATCAGATTCGGAACGTATAAAGCTTGAAATGGAAAACTTGAATCTTGATAAGCTGGGTACCAATTTGAAAGTGGCTACTCAAAACTTTACAAAGATGAATCAGGATTATATGGAAGGAGTCAAAAATGGCACTCTTTTTAGAAATCTTGACTTCGAGAAAAAAGTGCTGAATGGTTTTGAAAACTATTTAGGTGGAATCGATGAAAATGGCTTTCCAATGATAGGTTTTAAGGACCTAGACGGTGATGGGAAGATAGATTTAATGCCATGGGATAATCTAAAAGACAGTATCGGTGTTTGGGAGTTTCAGCCAAAGTTAGATTATGATGAGATGATATCTAAGATGTCCAAAGGATTAGGCACAGTTAAGACAAAAGATCGAGAAGGTTATGATATTATCACAGAAAAAGGAATTCCTCTTGATGTGGCGAAAACTTCTGCCCAATCATTAATGTACGATTCGGATGGGGCTTTAACCAATTTTGCTAAATCAAGGCTGACCGAATTAGGATATGATTACAAAAACCCAAGTGAAGATGCCCTCAAAGGAATTGAGAGAGATGTGTCAGAAAGAATATTCAATTCAAAAGATAGAGAAAGTTTACGCGAGAGGGATTCTACTGCTGAACAAGGAGATAAGAATCGTGCTCAACGTGAAAGACATCATCAAGATAGTAAAATAAAAGAAACAACAGGACTTGGTGAAGCTGTAACTCCAACTGAAAACACCTGGGGGAATCATTATAGCAAAATTGCAGATGGGGCCAAGAGTGTTCCAGTAGATGGAAAAGTTAAGCTGGAAGCAATCGATTTAAAAACAGGAGATAAAACCAAGACTTTATCAAACGTAACTATTGATAACTACACTTATTCAGATGATGGGCGAATGATGGTTACGGGTAGTTATTCAGAAGGAAAAGCTGCTTCAAGTAGTTTTATAGATGGTGTAGAAATAAAAAACACTTCTACTGAAAATAAAAAAATGAAAACCATTGTTTCAAAAGAAACAGAAAGCCGAATAGCGAAGATGCTTAATACTACAACAGAAGAATTAAAGCAACGAGCGAACTTCACAAAACAAAATATGTCAACAAACGAATTGCCTGATTTTAATGACCTACCAGATCATTAATCAATGGACAATAAAAA
>JASLHL010000202.1 GCA_030152225.1 Flavobacterium sp.
ATGGGGGATTTTTTTTTCTTTGTTGATTTACTTTCTCTTTCCATTTATTCGTTGCAATTGATAAAATAAGCCCTTTTTTTCTAGCTAATTTAATAAAGTAAAAGATATTTTTAAAAAAGGCTGTCTATTTTGGTTAACAAGCAAACAACTTTTAATAAAAATATCTTCTTTTTACTAGATGTCTTTATACGCCTATAGTGCGGCTAAAGCTAATTCATAATTTGGTTCATTCGCAGTTTCAGCCACTTGCTCTGTATAAACCACAGATCCGTTTTCGTCAATTACTGCGATTGCACGTGATAGCAATCCTTCCAATGGCCCATCGGTAAAAGTCAGTCCGTATGCTTTTCCAAAAGCTCCCGTTCTGAAGTCCGACAACATCACCACATTTTCAATTCCCTCTGCTCCACAAAAACGTGTTTGTGCAAAAGGTAAATCTTTCGAAATACACAACACAACCGTGTTTTCTACTTGTGCTGCTTTTTGATTAAATGTGCGTACTGATGTAGCACATGTAGGCGTATCAACGCTTGGAAAAATATTCAAAATCACTCGCTTACCAGCAAAATCACTTAGTTTTTTTACTGCTAAATCTGTTCCTACTAATTCAAACCCTGGAGCTACTGTATTGATACTTGGTAATTCTCCAATTGTGTGAAATGGATTATTTTTTAATGTTACTGTTGCCATACCTTTCGTTTTTTAATTCAAACAAAAATACGAAAAAATGCCTAAGTTTTACGCTTAAATATTGCGAAGTCTTATCGCAAAATACAATAAACTTACCCTTTCCTTACGCCACCTCCATCTAGGCAAACTTCTTTTCTTAAAGCTCGTTAATTTATATACCTTTAACTTCTAAGCTACATTTTATACCCCTACTTTTCTTAATTTTGAACTAAACATATAAAAAAAACACCTATGAAAACAATGCAAGCTGCACGTTGGTATGCTGCCAAAGACATTCGTGTGGAAGCAATCGCTATCCCACAACCCAAAAAAGGACAAGTTAAAATCGCAGTTCAATTTGCTGGTATATGTGGTTCAGACCTACACGAGTACAACCACGGCCCTCAATTAATTCCAATGGATGCCCCTTACCCACTCAACGGACACCAAGGAGTAACAACTTTGGGACATGAATTTTCTGGTATTATTGAAGAAGTAGGTGAAGGTGTAACACATCTTAAAAAAGGAGATCGCGTGGTGGTGGAACCCATATATAAAAACTTTGACAGCCCATTTACTACTGCAGGACAATACAACTTAGGGGAACACCTTGGATTTATTGGATTAGCAGGTGATGGAGGTTTTGCTAATTACGTTGTTGTTGAAGATTATATGGTTCATCAAATGCCTGAATCCATGACCTTTGAACAGGGTGCAATGGTTGAGCCAGCAGCTGTAGCCGTATATGCTGTTATGCAAAGTGGATTACAACTTGGTGAAACAGCGTTTATCTCTGGAGCAGGCCCTATTGGTCTCCTGTGTGTACAAGCCGCTTTAGCAGCAGGTGCCAGTACTGTAATCGTAACAGATGTCGCTGAAAAACGCCTGGAAAAAGCAAAAGAAATCGGAGCAACACATGTGTTCAATGCTACAGATCCAGATTTACACCAAAAGATAAAAGCAGTTACAGATCAATTAGGCCCTCACGTTTTTCTAGATTGTGCAGGGGTGCAAGCGTCTTATGACACGGGATTAAACCTAGTGAGAAACGGAGGAACCGCCGTTCTCGTTGCTCTATTTGGTCAACCCGTACAACACGATGCCCTACAACAAGTATTGCGCGAAATTACCGTGAAAGGTGTAATCGCTTACCGCAATATCTTCCCGCAAACCATGAAATTAATTACCAGTGGTCGCATGCCGGTTGAAAAGTTAATCACGAGTAAGATTGATTTAGAAAATATTGTAGATCAAGGGTTTGAAGCCTTAATTAAAAGTCCTTCCCAAGTTAAAATCCTCATTGATATTGCTAAATAAGAACGACTATAAAAGGGAATAATCACCTGGATTAGCTACACAAAAAAGACTTGGGATCCCCAAGTCTTTTTTATTTTATATTCAATTGTTAATTGTCAACCGTTAAAATACTCTTCAACAGCAACACGGCTTGTTCCAATTCTACTTCATTCATCGAAGCAAAACCAAAGCGAAAAGCATTTAGTTCCTTATCTACGCGTTTAATGGCAAGCTGTGGATGATTCAACAATTGCTCTACACGATAGGGTTTATTTAAGGTTAACCAGATGGCCATACCACCAGAAGGCAGCATATAATCTACAGCAGCAGCTAAATGCAAACGCAACAATTGATCTAAATAATCTCTACGCGAGAAATAACATTTTTTAGCTTTTTTAATATGTCGTTTTAATTCACCCTGTCGAATCAATTCAGCCAAGGCATTTTGCATATAGCCATCAACCCCCACATCGATCAATTTGCGCAAGGCCACTCCTTGTTCAATAAAATTAAAGGGCGCAACCATAAAGCCAATGCGAATGGAGGGATCTAACAGTTTAGAGAATGACCCAATATAAATGACATTCCCACTGTGTTGGCTACTAGCCAAAGGCAAATAGGGAGAGGAAGCATAGTGATAGTCATAATCGTAATCATCTTCAATAATAGCAAACCCATACTGTTGCGATAGTTTTAATAAAGCTATACGACGTTCAATACTCAGCGTTACTGTGGTAGGATAATGGTGGTGAGGAATCACATAAATCGCTTTTATAGCCTTATTTTGGCAAATTTCTTGTACCGCTTCCACAACGAGCCCATTGTCATCTACAGCCACTTCCAACACAGTTGCTCCCGTTTGCTCAAAGACTTGACTAGCCATCCCATAATTGGGTTTTCCCACTACAATCGTATCGCCAGGGCCTAATAAAAGCTGAGCAGCTAGGTAGATACTCATTTGCGCACCATGGGTAATTAAAAGGTGCTCTTTTTCAATATTTAACCCCCGGGTTTCTGATAGATAGGCAGCCAAAACGGCTCTCAACTTCAAACTACCTTGTGCAGTGCCAAACGTAGCATTGCGTATGCTGTGTTTCTTTGAGGTATAAGAACGATATAGTTTGAGTAAATCATCAATAGGCGAAAGTCGAACATCGGGAAAACCATCATCCAAAATGACCGAAGGCAAAGCCGTAGTTTCTTTCAATCTAGGAGGTGTAATTTGCTTAAAGGACAATGTAAATGGAGCTGCGTACGATGCTGGGCTAGCCATTTCCTCCGACCATTTTTTCGGTTTTAAATGGGGAATTTTATCCGAAACAGCAACGTATTTACGCGGAACAGATACTACCCAATCTTGTGCTTCTAACTCTTCATATGCCGCGACTATCGTCTTGCGGTGAACTTCTAATAATTTGGCCAAATCACGTGTGCTTGGCAAATGGGTATTCGCCTTGAGTATCCCTTGACTAATTGCATTAATAAAAGCAATGGCAATCTGTCTATAAATAGGTATCTTACTCTCGCGATCAATCGCTATAATTCTTTCAAATGGCAACATAGTGGACTACTAATTATAACATATCTGGACCACAAAGATAGTCCTAATAGCCTATACTTTTGCCACGTAAAAGAAAAATAAAGATGAAGTACACAATTAAAAAAGCAAGTCTAGAAGATTTAGAAGAAACAGCAACTCTTTTCAATCTTTACCGTATCTTTTATCGTCAAGAAGCAGATTTACAAGGAAGTAGAAAATTCATTAAAGAACGACTTCTCCAAGGCGAATCCGATATATTCTTGGCTATACTCGATAACAAAGCCGTGGGTTTCGTACAATTGTACAAGCTTTTTCACTACATTAAATTACAAAAACAATGGCTATTAAGTGATTTATTTGTACATCCCGATCACAGAGGAAAGGGATTATCAGTTGCTTTAATAGACCGCAGTAAAAAATGGTGTGAAGAAACAGGTGCTTGTGGCTTAATGCTAGAAACCGAAAAAACGAACATCATTGGTAATAATCTCTATCCGAAATGTGATTTTCAATACGATGGAGTGCATAACTACTATAATTGGTGGAAATAAGTCTAGTTTGTTGGCGAAGTTTCGACTTCGCCAATTTTGTTTTTCTTATAAATTTATTCCTATGTCACACATTCCAGAAAACTTAGCGCTCATTCTACAACGCATCGAAAGAGCCTGTATTGCCAACAACAGAGATCCGCAAGACGTTCGATTACTCCTAGCGACAAAAACAGTGCCTGCTGATCGAATTCGATTGGCAATCGCAGCAGGTCAAACCCTAATAGGTGAAAACAAAATCCAAGAAATAAAAGAAAAGTACCACGATCTGGTTGATCTTAAGCCAATCAATCACTTCATTGGTCACCTGCAAACCAATAAAATTAAAGACATCTTAAAATACGATGTCACTTGTATTCACTCTGTTGATCGATTGGATCTGGCTAGTAAATTACACCAGCGTTTAACCTTGGAAAACAAAAAAATAGAGGTCTTAATTCAGGTCAATACCTCTCAAGAAGAGAGTAAATTTGGCGTGGCTCCAGAAGAAGCACTGGCTTTAATCCAAGAAGTGGCTCAATTTGACACCTTGCGAATAAAAGGACTCATGACCATTGGTTTATTTAGTGCAGACGAAGCGCAAATACGCCCCTGCTTTAAGCTCCTCAAAAGCATACAACAACAAGCTATTCAACTCAATCTTCCTCAGGTAGAAATGAAAGAATTATCCATGGGAATGAGTGGTGATTTAGAAATCGCCATTGCTGAAGGAGCTACAATAGTACGCGTTGGTACAGCTATATTTGGTGAGCGCATCTATCCAGATAGCTACTATTGGAACGAAAACAAATAAAAGATTGGGGAAGTTTGGCATAAAAATTGTATTTTTTAAATTTAAACACAAATACTATGAAAATTTACAATTTACACACTTTATTAGCGCTCTTTTCTCTACTACTTCTTTCTGAACTGGGGATGGCTCAAACTAAACCTTTTGGCGAAAGAATAGGTGAATTGCTCTATGAGATGACCCTTGACCAACCAACCCCTGAAAATATTCAACAGCTCTTGCAAACTTTTGATATTGATAACAAAGAAGTAAAAATAGGCAATCTATCCTATAGCATCTTCGATGGCTTTGAGGGGGACAAAATGTACTATATTCCCTTCACTACAGCAGAAGAAAGTAGGTTTACTGTAGAACAATTCAAACAAGAGGGAAAACTGTATTATGGCGCACAATTTTTACTTCAAAGCACCTATACCTTAAACAGTAAACAAGAAGTAAAATACGCGAACGACGCCTATGCTTATAATACCAACTACGATGAATTAAGTCCGTTTTGTACAACGCCAATGAAGTACAAAAACGGAAGTGGAAATAATCCTGATTCTCCGCTTTTAAGTTGTATCTATACGAATCCAGACAGTCAAAGACGAATGATGTACTGGGTTGTATTTGAAAAACCGATTGGCGACAAAAAAGGAAATACAATCAAAGAAATAAAATTCCAAAGTATCGAACTTTGGCAAAAACAATAGGAGCGTTTGAAATCTTCAAAAAAATAAAGCGGGTGTTCTTTTAGAACACCCGCTTTATTTTAGCATGTTATCGTTTCATCTAAAGAAGTAAAAACTGAATTTTGTGACCTAAACTCAGGCACAATTCGCTTTAATTCTGTAACGAGAAACATCATATCGTCTTTGGTTTCTTCTGCTAACACACTTTCACAAAGTGCTTCAATTATATGCTTGGCCTCCATTAAATCCTGATTCCTCACTTGCGCAATCATAATTTTTTCATGGTGTGTTTTGACCGTATTTTCATCATTAGCTAACAGCTCTTCAAAAATCTTTTCACCTGGTCGCAATCCCGTAATTTTAATATCAATATCATCAGGATACACAAAACCACTTAATCGAATCATGCGCTTAGCTAAATCTATAATCTTCATGGATTTCCCCATATCGAAAACAAAAATTTCACCACCTTTCCCCATGATAGAAGCTTCTAACACCAATTGGCATGCTTCAGGAATTGTCATAAAATAACGTGTAATATCAGGATGAGTTACTGTTAAGGGTCCACCTGCATCCAATTGACGTTTGAACAACGGAATTACTGACCCATTTGACCCTAATACGTTTCCAAATCGCGTAACGATAAAATTTGTTTTTCCTTTATCCTTTAAACTAGAAACATAAATCTCTGCCGCACGTTTTGTTGCGCCCATAACATTGGTAGGGTTTACTGCTTTATCAGTAGACACCATGACAAACTTCTGAACGCCAAAAGCAACGGATAAATCTGCGATATTCTTTGTTCCTTTTATATTGGTATAAATAGCCTCATAAGGATAGCTCTCCATTAATGGAACGTGCTTATAGGCAGCTGCGTGATAAACTAAATCAGGTTTATAGGTTGCAAAAACCGAACGCATATTTGATTCTTCACGAATGTTCCCTACAACGTATACGATGCGATCTGGGTGTTGAGAAACCATCGATTGTTGCACGTCATAAAGTGGAGATTCAGCGTGATCAATCAAAATCAACTGCTTAAAATCAAATAGTGCTACCTGTCTAGCGATCTCACTTCCAATTGAACCAGCTGCACCCGTAATCATCACTACTTTACCTTGCATCTCATTTGCAATAATAGGATTCTCTAAATTAATAGCCTTACGTCCTAATAAATCGTCAATACGCAATTCTTTAATCTGCCTATTTGTATATTTTCCATCTAACCAATCGGTGGCAGGTGGAATAATCTTAATCTTAACGGGTAGTTCTACCAAGTGCTCTGCTATTTCATTCAAACGCTCTCGCTGAATATTTTGAATAGAAATAATAATATCATCAATGCGATTTTGCAGCACAAACGTCGTACTGAGCTCTTTACTTCCATAAATGCGATAACCTGCAATTCGCTGTCCTACTTTTTTATCATTATCGTCCACAAAACCAATGATTTGCGTACGAACCTTAGTATCAGCTGCTAATGCACTTAATGTTATTAATCCAGAATCGCCCGCACCATAAATCAATACGCGCTTTTCATTGCGTACCTCTAAGATATAACTGCGGTAAAACTGACTATAAAACAAACGAGCACAAACTAACATAGCTGCAGACAGCAACATATGCATCACAATAAAAGAATAAGACTGGCGGACAAAATCATCCATTTGCTCACCAGAAAGAATACCATTACGCTGTAAAGCTGCTGGTATTGTGATCAAAACGCTGGCGAATAGACAAGTGATGAAAACCAATTCAATATCCTTAATGGACGTTTGTCTAATTAGACTGCGATACGGTTTCACTAGCCAAAAACTGAGGATATAAGCTCCTAAAACAACTGGCAATTTAATATAGAATAACTCTACTTCATAGGTACCGTAAAAATTACTTAAGAAAAGTAAAGAAATAAAATAAGTAAAGAGAATGATCAGGATATCTATGAAGAATATAATTCCTCTGGGAATATCTCTTTTCAATCTACTTTTCAAACGATCAATCATAGCAATATAATTGGATGGTATTTTCTTTTTTTCAAAGATAATACATTTTCAACATTATTTAGCTAAAAAAAGCTCTGATCATTCTATAACCTTGACTAATTTAAGAAAATTAGCTAAAAAACAAGCAAATATTCAAAAATATCTACATTTATAATATTTTTAACTATTAATACACAAATTGAGAAGTAATATAGAAGATAAACAAAGACAATACGCATTCAAACTAGCTATCTATTGCTAAATTTTCGCTCTGTTCCATTTAAAAAACAGACCTTTTCACAGTCTATTTTTGGATCAAGCGCAAAAGTTGGGGA
>JASLHL010000222.1 GCA_030152225.1 Flavobacterium sp.
GTGTAACCATCAACAGAGGAACAAAAGATAGATATAAAACAGTGATTGGTGAAAATTGTTTAATCCAGGCGTATAGTCATATTGCACACGATTGTATTATTGGAAATAACTGTATTTTCTCTAACTCAAGTACATTAGCAGGACACGTAACTGTAGGAGACTATGTCGTGTTGGCTGGTTTAGTAGCGGTGCACCAATTCTGTACGATTGGATCACATTCTTTTGTAACAGGTGGTACTTTAGTCCGCAAAGATGTTCCTCCTTATATCAAAGCAGCAAGAGAGCCTATTTCTTATGCGGGAATCAATTCTGTTGGTTTGCGTAGAAGAGGATATGAACCAGAGAAAATTAGAGAAATTCAAGAAATTTACAGAATTTTATTTCAAAAGAACTATAATACAAGTCAAGCACTAGAAATTATAGAAACTGAAATGGAAGCGACTCCAGAACGAGATGAAATCCTAATGTTTGTACGCAATAGTTCAAGAGGAATTATGCGCGGATATTCAGGAATGTATTAATAATATAATAAAAGATTTAAAAAAAGATGGCAACAACTTCAGATATCAGAAATGGTTTGTGTATTCGTCATAATAACGATATTTACAAAATCACCGAATTTTTACACGTAAAACCAGGAAAAGGACCTGCATTTGTTAGAACAAAAATGAAGAGTTTGACAAATGGAAAAGTATTGGAAAATACATTTTCAGCAGGACACAAAATCGATACAGTGCGCGTGGAAACACACAAGTTTCAATACTTATACCCAGAAGGAGATCAATTCCATTTCATGAATATTGAATCATATGAACAAATTACCTTGTTGAAAGATATTCTAGATGCTCCAGAGCTATTGAAAGAGGGAGAAATGGTAATGGTTCAAATTAATACAGATACGGATCTACCACTTGCTGTGGATATGCCAGCTTCTGTAATTTTAGAAGTAACGTATGCTGAGCCTGGAGTAAAAGGAAATACAGCAACAAATGCTACTAAACCAGCTACTGTTGAAACAGGAGCTACTGTAAACGTACCATTGTTTATCAACGAAGGAGATAAAATTAAAATTGATACGGCTACAGGATCTTATATCGAACGTATCAAAGAATAGTTTTAGAGCAAGATGCGTTTTTCAAAAGTTCAAAATTTAGAAACAATAGCTGAAATTATCGGCTGTAAATATGTTGGATCTGCGGATTTTCCCGTGTATGGTATGAATGAAATTCACGTCGTACAAGAAGGGGAGATTGTATTTGTGGATCATCCTAAATACTACGATAAAGCCTTAAATTCGAATGCATCTATCATCCTTATTAATAAAGATGTAGCCTGCCCAGAAGGAAAAGCTTTGTTGATTTCTGACGATCCATTTAGAGATTTTAATACGTTATCTACGTATTTTAATCCCTTTAAACCCGCTACTCAATTGCAAGCCAAAGACGCCGTGATTGGAGAGGGCACTGTCATTCAACCAGGAACATTCATTGGAAACAATGTGGTAATCGGTTCAAATTGTGTTATTCATCCTAATGTGGTGATCTATGACGGTACAGTGATTGGCAATAATGTGGTTATTCATGCTGGAACTATCTTAGGTGCAGATGCATTTTACTACAAGAAAAGACCAGAGGGATTTGATCCTTTAATCTCTTGTGGTCGAGTAGTCATTGAAGACAATGTGGGCATTGGTGCGGCTTGTACTATTGACCGTGGTGTGACAGGAGATACAACCATCAAAGAAGGAGCAAAAATTGACAATCAAGTGCATATTGGCCACGATACTGTTATTGGTGTACGTTGTTTAATTGCCGCACAAGTGGGAATTGCTGGTTGTGTTGTGATTGAAGATGAAGTTACCCTTTGGGGACAAGTAGGTACCACAAGTGGAATTACCATCGGTACAAAAGCAGTTGTATTAGCACAATCAGGTGTTTCTAAGAGCTTAGAAGGAGGAAAAGTCTATTTTGGTTATCCTGCAGAAGAGTCGAGAGAAAAACTAAAGCAAATGGCTAATACAAAGAGAATACCTGCCATGCTAGATGAGCTGAAAAAATTACAGAAGAGCTAGGTATAAACAGGTAAAGGAATAGATAATTAATCGTTAATTGTTAGGCTTATTTGGTGAAGATTGCAACTAAAAAGTTTTAAAGCTGATTAGAATTGTTTATTTTTGTCTAAGTAAGTTTTAAAAATAAATTAAAAACAAGATCATGAGTGTTTTAGTAAATAAAGATTCAAAAATAATCGTTCAAGGATTTACTGGAAGCGAAGGTACTTTTCATGCTTCTCAGATGATTGAATATGGAACAAATGTTGTAGGTGGTGTAACGCCAGGAAAAGGTGGAACTAGTCATTTAGATCGTCCAGTATTCAATACTGTTTCAGAAGCAGTTGAAAAAGCTGGTGCAGATACGTCAATCATTTTTGTACCGCCTGCATTTGCTGCAGATGCTATTATGGAAGCTGCAGACGCTGGTATCAAAGTAATCATCTGTATTACAGAAGGTATTCCAGTTGCAGACATGATTAAAGCTTATGACTACATTAAAACAAGAGATTGTAGATTAGTAGGGCCAAACTGTCCAGGAGTAATCACTCCAGGTGAAGCTAAAGTTGGTATTATGCCAGGTTTCGTATTCAAAAAAGGAACTGTAGGGATTGTTTCTAAATCAGGTACTTTAACTTACGAAGCTGCTGACCAAGTAGTAAAAGAAGGTTTGGGAATTACTACAGCTATCGGTATTGGTGGAGATCCAATCATTGGAACAACAACAAAAGAAGCTGTACAGTTGTTAATGGCTGACCCAGAAACAGAAGCAATCATTATGATTGGTGAAATCGGTGGACAGTTAGAAGCTGATGCTGCAAGATGGATTAAAGAAAACGGAAACAAAAAACCTGTTATCGGATTCATCGCTGGAGAAACTGCACCTAAAGGAAGAACAATGGGACACGCTGGTGCTATTGTTGGTGGAGCAGATGATACAGCAGCGGCTAAGAAAAGAATCATGAGTGAGTGCGGAATTCACGTAGTTGATTCTCCTGCTGAAATCGGGAAAAAAGTAAAAGAAGTTTTAGGATAATAAAAAAGCTGTCGAAAGACAGCTTTTTTTATTGGAGAGGGAGAATAGAAATGGGAGATGGGTAAATCATCAGGATAGTTATTTCTCTTTTCCAATAAAAAAAGTCGGTCATTAATTTTAATGACCGACTTTTTTTATTGTATTCATTACACTGTAAACAGTTAACTGTAAACAAAAAACCACATCGTAGATGTGGTTTTTTGTTAGAGAGGGGAGAATAGAAATGGGAATGGGTAAATCGTCAGGATAGTCATTTATCTTCTCTCAATTCCCATCTCTCATTTCTATAAAAAAAAGCTGTCGAAAGACAGCTTTTTTTTATTATCTCAATTGAGCTCCAATATTGTTTTCCAACTGGTATTGAATTTTGCCCATGATCTTTTCAATTTGACTCTCAGTAAGCGTTTTCGTACTGTCTTCCATTAGAATTGAAATAGCGTATGATTTCTTGCCGTCTTCAATCTTATCTCCTTGGTAAACGTCGAATAAAGTAACGTCTTTAATGATGCTCTTATCCACTTGTTTGACCAAGTTAAAGATTTCGTCAAACGTAACTTTTTCATCCAATAGCAAAGCGTAATCTCTTTTTACTGTAGGGAATTTGTTCAAATCTGTGAACTTAATTTTACCACTTACAAGTTTTAAGATAGCATCCCATTTGAAATCTGCATAAGCAACCTCCTGCTTGATGTCAAAATGCTTCGTTATGGCCTTTTTAAGTACACCAAAATCAACGATAGCCTCTTTGCCTACATAATAGGTGATTCCTTCTGAGAACACATCATTTTCTGTTGGTTGTGTCGTGAACTTAGCGAGACCTAAACGGTTTAGGATGCTTAGCACATACCCTTTGAATTCAAAGAAATCACTTGCTTTTTGTGTAGAGTTCCAAGAAGCTGGAGTATTGTTACCTGTTACGAATAAAGCGAAGTGTTTGTCTTCTTCGAAGTTATTCAACATTTTGTGGTAGGTTTTTCCAAATTCAAACAAACGCAAGTCGCTGTTCTTTCTATTGATGTTATACGAGATAGACTCTAATCCACCAAATAGCAAAGATTGTCTCATAACAGATAAATCTACACTTAACGGGTTAACGATGTCTACCTGGTAGCTGTTGTTGATGCTTTCTGTAAGATTGCTGTACGTTGGCGTTGTCAACGAGTTGTTCATAATCTCGTGGAATCCTTGAGCAACGAGTTGATTTGCAATGATATTCTGAACACGGTGATCTTCTGTTCTTGAGCTATTTGAAATGGTAGCATTCAATTTAGAAGAGAAGCTGATGTTGTTGTAGCCATACACGCGTAAGATTTCTTCAATTACGTCAATTTCTCTGGTTACATCTGCGCGGTAAGCAGGAACTGTGATTCCCAATCCAACATCTGACATACTGTGAACCTTGATATCTAAAGAAACGAGAATCGTTTTGATTGTTTCTTTTGAAATATCTTCACCGAGAATGCGGTTGATGTTGTTGAAATTCAAGAATACCGAATGATCTTCTACCTTTTTCGGGTAT
>JASLHL010000226.1 GCA_030152225.1 Flavobacterium sp.
TCGATGCTCTTCAGCAAGTGTTCGAGTAAAACAGCTGTCTTTACGTTAAAGACAGCTGTTTTTTTAAAAGCTATTCACAAGCTATTTCTTCTTGACTAAAGGGTGATTTAATCCCTTCACGTTATTGTTAATCACTTCATAAGTTTTGAGGTGTTTGAACATCTCGGTTAGATTTCGAAACCCATAATCACGGGGATCAAAACTGGGATTTAACTTGCGTAGGTTATTCCCTACTGTAGAAATATACGCTTCTACTTCCTCATCTACAGACATATCAAATGCGCGATCAATAAGGCGCATTTCTTTTTTACTGATTGTTCTTACCTCGTTTTCTTCCTCTTCTCCAACCACTTGTTTCTTCTCCGCACTTGCTGCTTTTTCCACTTGAACAGCTTTGGGCATCAAAGTTTCACAATAGGTAAAAATTTCACAGGACTGCACAAACGCATTCGGTGTTTTCTTTTCTCCTATCCCCATAACAAAGATTCCTTCTTCGCGGATTCGCTTCGCCAAACCTGTATAATCACTATCACTGGAAACAATACAAAAGCCATCGACCATTTTATCGTGTAGGATATCCATGGCGTCGATAATCAACGAGCTGTCGGTTGAATTTTTTCCTGAGGTATAGTTGAATTTTTGAATGGGTGAAAAGGACAAATCATTGAGTAAATCTTTCCAACTATTCATTTGTGGAGTAGTCCAATCACCGTAAATACGGCGAATGGTAACCTTTCCGTATTTCGATACTTCCGCTAAGATATTCTCTAATAGTTTTGCTTGTGCGTTATCGCCATCGACGAGTATCGCTATATTGTTATTGTTTTTTTCCATTTTTACTTTTATTCATACTTGAGTAGGTAAAATACGAAAAATAAGTCCGAAAATAACTATTTTAATCTTTTTTTAGCACTCTTAGACGGTTTGATCCTTTGTGATCCATTTGCCGGCCTTTGGCGCTTCGTATTGACTCATTTGCTGTAATAGATCCTCAATATCAGCCGAAATGATAATCATTTCTCTATTTTCTTGCTTTAAGAACCCTTGTTCTACCATACGATTGATTATTTGCATCAACGGATCGTAAAATCCAGCAACATTTAATAGTGCAATTGGTTTTTTATGCAACCCCAACTGTCCCCAAGTCAGCACTTCAAAAAATTCTTCCAACGTACCATACCCTCCTGGTAAAGCAATAATGCCGTCAGATAATTCATCCATTTTAGCTTTGCGTTCGTGCATGGTATCCACGTGATAAAGAGCTGTTAACCCTGTATGTCCCAATTCGACATCTGCCAAAAAATACGGCAAGACCCCAATTACTTCCCCTCCATGTGCTAATGCCCCATCAGCAATAGCCCCCATTAAGCCGACCTTTGCACCGCCGTACACAACACCAATCTCATGTTTAGCTAACGCTTCTCCTAAAGCTGTTGCCTCTGTCCTATATTCCTTTTTATTTCCTAAACTTGAACCACAAAAAACAGTATATCTCATGAATTTATATTTTTTCTAAATAAGGTGTAAAAAACTAAAAATCAAACATTTAAAAATAATTAATTTATTTTTTTACTTTTTTATTTTTTTGCGATGTAACAAAAGTAACGATTCTCAGTCTATTAGGGTAGACAAAAAAACTTAATTCAACTAATCAAATGAATTCAAAACTAACTTTATTGTTTTTTTTACTTTCCTTTTGTGGAGTCTACGCCCAAAGTTCAGTAAAAATATCAGGACGCGTGTTGGACAAAAACCTAAATGAAGCCATTCCTTATGCTACGATTACCCTTAAAAAAGGAGATGCGGTGATTACAGGAGGTATGACATCTGACAACGGTTCTTTTACTATAACTGCTGTTGCTGATACCTATAATTTAGACATTCAATTTATAGGATATACGCCTTTTCACAAAGAAATTACCTTAAAAAGTGCTACAGATTTAGGTACGATTTACCTAGAGGCCGAATCGACAACCTTAACTGACGTAAATATTGTAGCAGAACGATCTACAATTGAACAAAAAATTGACCGCAAAGTCATTACCGTTGGTAAAGACTTAACTACTGTAGGGGCTACTGCAGCTGATATTATGAATAATATTCCTTCAGTTAACGTGGATAAAGATGGTAAAATTTCATTGAGAGGAAATGAAAACGTGCGTATCTTATTAGATGGAAGACCAACAAATATGTCTGCAGAACAATTGTTGAAACAGATTCCGTCAACCTCAATTAAAAGTATTGAATTAATCACTAACCCAAGTGCAAAATACAACCCAGAAGGCATGTCGGGGATCATCAATATTGTGTTACACAAAAATACATCAGATGGGTTTAATGGTTCTATAGATAGTGGTGTAACGATTGCTAAGAACGTTCAGTCTACCACTTCTTTAAACTTAAACTACAGAAAAGGGAAGTTAAACTTTTTTGGAAATGCGAGTTATTCTGATGGAAAATCGAAAAATGACGGTGAAATGTTTCGCGAGGATATTCTATCGCCTACCACCATCAATATGTTAAACAACAACAAGAATATATTATATAAAGTTGGGGTTGATTACTATATTAACGATCAAAATACCTTGTCTTTTTATACGAATCAAAGCACGAATAAACACAGTGTTGATTTAAAAACGACAACGCTCTACCCTGATCAATCGTTTGACAATATTTTTCAAAAGACGTTTTACGACAATAAAAATACATTTAGTACTTACAATTTAGCGTACAAACATCTATTCGCTAAAAAAGGACATACGTTAGATGTTGAGATGAATCACAACATCAACAAGTCAGATATGGATGGTGACTACCTAACAAAATTAGGTGTAGCCAACGACTTGCTCTATCAAGATGGCAACAACGACAAAAATACCTTGTCAACGTTAAACATTGATTACGTCAATCCCTTAAACGATCATACCAAGCTAGAATTAGGGGCTGAAGCTAGAATTTCAAGAGCAGATAATAGCTTTAATTCAAACAATCCACTAATTCCAATCAACCAAAAACACATTGACAATAAGTATGATCAAGATATTTTTTCGGCTTATGCAACTTTCGGTCAAACCTTAGGCAAATTCAACTACCAAGTAGGAACGAGAGTAGAGAGTTATAAAGTAGATTCTAAATTGGATGGGGCTTCGACATTTAAAGATGATTATGTAACGCTTTATCCATCGGTTTACGTGGGCTATAACCTTACAGATAGCGATATGTTTAACGTGAGCTATAGCCGTCGAGTAGATCGCCCTGGGGTAAGACAAACAAATCCAGTGCGTCAATTCTCTACGCCATTAATGACGATGGTAGGGAATCCAGAACTAAAACCACAGTTTACCAATTCTGTTGAGTTAAATTATACGCGTTTATTTGCGAAGAGAAGCAGCATTACGGCTGGTGTGTACTATAGACGTATCAACCACGAAATTAATCACGTTATTTACGATGATCCAGAGAACGACAATCCAAATGCGTTGTTAATGACTTTTGACAACTACAAATCAAACGATGCTTATGGATTTGAAGTTTCTGCGAATATTCTTGTTACCTCTTGGTGGGATATGCAACCAGCGATTGATTTCTCCAGTATTAAACAAACGGGATTTGTATCTCAATTAGACGCTACAGGAACCATGAATACCGTATTGCGCGATATCACAGCAAATGCATTTAACGCGCGTTTAAACAGTAATTTCAAAGCAACAAAAAATCTTCGCTTCAACTTATTCGGATTTTATAGAGGAGGCGTAGATGGAATTACCTCAGACGCACAAGAAATGTACAAAATTGACGCAGGTGCTCGTTATGCCTTACTCGATAATAAGTTAAGCATCAGCTTCCGATTTAACGATATCTTCAACACGATGTCATATAAATACAAAACAAAATATCCTTATCCTTCAACTGGTGAATTCACCTGGGAAAGCCAATCGGTATACATTGGTGTAAACTATACCTTTGGTGGTGGAAAAGGACGTTCGTTGCAAAGAAAGTATAGAGATACCAACACGAAACAAAGTGGTGGTGCAGGAGGATTATTCTAAATTTCTATACAAGACTTCAATTATTACGCGAAAAAAGGATTCTTTGAAAAAGGGATCCTTTTTTTTAGTTTACGATGAACAGTTTATAGTTAACAGTGAACCGTTTACAGTGTATCGCAAACCGCGCAAAGAACAAAAAACAAAAAACAAAGAGCAAACCGCACAAATTCCCATTTATTACTATATTTAATAATGAAGTTAATGTTTAAAAACGGTCAACCATATTTAGGGACATTCATTCTCCCTTCTCCCTTCTCCATCAAAGTAAAGGAGACAACAGACGCAAAAAGCTATTTTTTAGGCGATGCCATTTCGAGCGTTTATTCCAACGGTCTAGTTTCAGTTGAATAGAATCTTTGCAATCTGCTTCAAACATGGCACGCATCTGATGAGCAAAATCCATATCATAGAGTACCACATTAACTTCAAAATTTAGATCAAAGCTTCGGTGATCCAAGTTACACGTTCCGACTGAGCTAATTCCAGCGTCGATCACCCAAGTTTTTGCATGTATAAATCCTTTTTTATACAAGTAGATTTCAACGCCTGACTCTAAAAGTTCTTGAAAATACGATTCTGAAGCCAATTTAACGGTTAGAGAATCTGTAATCCCCGGTAAGAGTAACTTGACTTTTTTTCCACTGAGTACCGCCATTTTAATCGCCACTTGTAGGGATTCATCGGGAATATAGTAGGGCGTTGTAATACAAATTTCATGTTCAGCTTCTTGGATGGCTTGTAATACGCTAAATAAAATAGAAGGCACATCGGAATCAGGTCCTGAAGCGATTACCTGCACAGGTAATGTCTTTTGTTTTCCGAGGTGAATTTTAGGAAAGTAATCCGCGGTAAAGCTCAAATTTTCTTTACTACAAAAATTCCAATCCGTTAAAAACACGTGTTGCAGTCCGTAGGCGCCACTTCCTTCAATTCGGATGTGGGTATCGCGCCAGAAGAAGTCATTTTCAGCCTTTCTACTGTTGTCATATCGATCCGATATATTAATTCCCCCTGTATAGGCAATTTGCCCGTCAATTACCACTATTTTACGGTGATTGCGGTAATTGAGACGATTTGCTAAAGCTAAGAGAATAATCTTATTAAATGCAAAGGCTTGTACACCATTGGTTCGTAAATCTTTTACAATATTTTTACGAATACTTCTACTGCCAAAATCGTCATAGATAAAGCGTACCTCAACTCCTTCTTTGGCTTTCGCTTTTAACAATTCGGCAATTTCCCTGCCTATTTCGTTATTTTCATAGATATAATATTCGATATGAATATGGTGTTTTGCTGCTTTGAGATCTGCCAATAAACGCGGAAAAAACGCCTCTCCATTTTGAAGGAGTTCCACATCATTATCAACCAATAATGGCCCTTCACCCACAATATCATTAGCCAATAACTTCACAAAAGAGCGATGTTTATCTACAATAGGATGTCCTTGTTGGTTTAAATCGAGGTGTATTTCACTTAGACGTTTGTATAAACGTTCACCATAATTGTCATTGGCAATTAATTTTTTAGAATACATCTTCCTTCTGCGGTAGTTGATTCCAAAGGAAAAATAGAAAACAATTCCAAAAACAGGCACAAAGAAAACCAACAACAGATAGGCTAGTGTTTTCGAGATGGAATCGGTATCATAGATAATTCGAATCGCAACGAGAATTGCGATAATGAAGTAAACGACTTCCCAATAAATAATCCATTCTGATTCGAAGAGTAAAGATATCATAGCTTGAATTCTTTCGATAAGAGAAACACTAATTTCCGATTAAACGGAATCTAAATTTACGGAATCTTTTAATAGGAATAAAGAAAATAAAAAAAGCTTCCTAAGAATAGGAAGCTTTAGAGCCGATGGAGGGACTCGAACCCACGACCTGCTGATTACAAATCAGCTGCTCTAGCCAACTGAGCTACATCGGCAAAAAATAGAATGAAATCTTTAAATTTTCAACTTTTAGAAAACAGGCGTTATAAAACGGTTTAAAACGTCGTATTGTTCCTTTTTCGTGGTGCAATATTAGGGCGGTTTTTTGAATCACGCAAGTCCTTTTGAAAAAAAAATGCATCTTTTTTTTGTTTTAATCGGTTAAAATATGAGTATCAATTTTTTAACATTTAAAAATAATTTTCTTTTTTGTGACAATTCTAATAAAAA
>JASLHL010000229.1 GCA_030152225.1 Flavobacterium sp.
CATTATTATGGTGGAACGCGATACGCAAAAAGGAATTTTGATTGGACATAAAGGAGCTGCTTTGAAAAAGGTGGGTATTGCTGCCCGAATGGAAATGGAGAAATTCTTTGCTAAAAAAGTACACCTTGAGCTTTTTGTGAAGGTAAATAAGGATTGGAGATCGAGCGATTATCAGTTGAAGCGTTTCGGATACAATCAAAAAAAATAGAGAAATTAAATAATAGCGTCAAAGTATTGCATTGAAGTATTAACTTTGCGATATATTAAAATAGTTTATGAGTAGTATAGTAGCCATAGTTGGGAGACCAAACGTAGGAAAATCCACTTTCTTTAATCGATTGATTCAAAGGAGAGAGGCAATTGTAGATTCGGTTAGCGGGGTAACTCGTGATAGAAACTACGGCAAATCAGAATGGAACGGAAGAGAATTCTCTGTGATTGATACCGGAGGATACATCAAAGGTTCTGACGATGTTTTTGAAGAAGAAATCAGACGTCAAGTTGCTTTGGCAATTGAAGAAGCAGATGTCATTATATTCGTTGTAGATGTAGAAGAGGGAATTACGCCCATGGATGCAGAAGTAGCGAAATTGTTGCACCGTGAAACAAAACCAGTTTTTGTTGCGGTTAACAAGGTAGATAGTGGAAAGCGCATGGAAGATACCTATGAGTTTTACAATTTAGGATTAGGAGAAATCTATCCTATTGCTGGAATGAGTGGTAGTGGTACTGGAGATTTATTAGATGAGGTAATCAAAGTATTGCCAGAAGAAGAAGTAAGAGAAGAAAGCGAAGATGGAGACTTGCCTCGTTTTGCTGTAGTAGGACGTCCTAATGCAGGTAAATCGAGCTTTATCAATGCACTTATTGGCGAAGATCGCTATATTGTTACGGATATCGCTGGAACAACTAGAGATGCCATTGACACGCGTTTTACGCAGTTTGGATTCGACTTTAACCTCGTGGATACTGCAGGAATTCGCAGAAAAACGAAAGTAAAAGAAGATTTAGAATTTTATTCTGTTATGCGTTCGATTCGCGCAATTGAACACAGTGATGTTTGTATCTTGATGGTTGATGCCACAAGAGGATTTGAAGGGCAAGATCAAAATATTTTCTGGTTAGCAGAGAAAAATAGAAAAGGAATTGTTATTTTAGTAAATAAGTGGGACTTAATTGATAAGGATACACTAACGTCAAAACAATTTGAAGACAAAATTCGCGAAAGCATTGCTCCGTTTACGGATGTGCCTATTGTGTTTACATCTACAATAACCAAACAACGTCTATTAAAGGCTTTAGAAACTGCGGTGCAAGTGTATGAAAATAGAAAGAATCGCATTTCAACTTCCAAATTTAATGAAACGATGTTGCCAATTATTGAACATACTCCTCCGCCAGCAATTAAAGGAAAGTATATCAAGATTAAATATTGTATGCAATTGCCAACGCCATCGCCTCAATTTGTGTTTTTTGCTAACTTACCTCAATATATCAAAGATCCATATCGCCGATTTGTTGAGAATAAATTACGCGAGATTTACGACTTTAGTGGCGTGCCTATCGATATCTATTTTAGACAAAAATAATTGTAATTATACTAAAATATACGGTCTTTGTTTGGGAGAACAAAGACCGTTTTTTATTGCTATGAAAAAAATAATAGGCATACTATTTATGCTAATTACTTCGGTTGTATTTGGTCAATCAACCGTTAGTATTCGAGGACAATTAACCGATTCTGTTAAAAATCCGCTCGAAGCGGTAACGGTCTATGTAGTCAAAGAAAAAGATAATTCAGTGTTGGAGTACAGCATGTCGAATGCGGAGGGAAACTTTGACTTAAAAGTAAAGATGCCCGAAGAAAAAGTGCTGTTTAAAGCCAGTATGGTTGGATTTAAACCCTATGCTCAAGCTTTAGAACCAACGAAAGAAAGCACCTATGATTTAGGAAGGATTCAATTGCAAGAACTCATTACTAGCTTGGATGAATTGGTTATTCAAGCTGATACTCCCCCTATTCGAGTAAAGAGGGATACGCTCGAATTTAATGCGTCTTCTTTTTCAGTACGCCCAGATGCAAATTTGGAGCAGTTGCTCAAACAATTGCCAGGATTTCAGATGGATGAAAATAAGAAAATCACCATCAACGGTAAAGAAGTGAATGAAATCTTAGTCAATGGGAAGCCTTTTTTTGGTGAAGATGGCAAAATTGCTTTAGAAAATCTTCCTGCCGAAATTATCAATAAGGTGCAAGTGACTGATAAGAAAACTAAAAAAGAAAAATTTACAGGTGAACGAGCAAAATCAGATACTGCAAGTATAAATATTACCATTGACGAGGAGAATAATAGAGGATATTTTGGAAAAATAACAGGAGGCTATGGATCTGACGAACGGTATGAAGGAAGCTTGTTTTTCAATACTTTTTTTGATAAAACCCAATTGAATGTTATCGGCTCTGCTAACAATATCAATGCAATGGGCTTCTCTATGGATGAGGTGTTTGACAATATGCGCATGGGGAAAAGTTCAGGAGGAATTACAGAATCGAGAATGCTAGGACTTAACTTTGTACAAGATCTCTCGACTAAATTGAAGGTAAATGGTAGTTATAACTATAATTTTTCTGACAACGAAAGTAAAAATCGATCTACAATCACGCAGTTTTTACCTTCGGGCGAGTTTACAACTAATGCGGAATCAGGATCTACAAGTGATTCTGAGGGACATTCAGCCAATGTGTCAATTGATTATATTGGAGAAAAAGACTCCTTTTATATTATGCCAAATTTTCAAACGAATTACTCAAGCTCGAGTACGAATTCAATGGATCAGGCGCTCAATAACTCAGGCGAGCTACTCAATGATAGTCAATCTGAGGCAATAAGTAAAGGAGAGAGCAATAGCTTTTCAAACGCCATGCGCTATATGAGAAAGTTAAAAAGAGATCGCCAATTCTTTACCGTAGAATTTTTGAACTCCAATGGTGTTAATACAAGTGATATTTTGCAAGAATCCACAACAAATTTTTATCAAACGGAACAAAAAGAGGATATTCGACGTCAATACCAGCAACAGAATAATTCTACCGATTCTTATACTTTCTCCTTGGAGTATAGTCAACCTGTAACTGATTCACTTATCCTGTTAATCGGTAATCGATGGGATAGAAATCAAACCATTACAGACGCTAAAGTATTCGATTACAACGAATCGACACAGGGGTATACGGATTTGAATACGCTACAAACCAATCGCTACTTGACGGTGCAAACCACAATCGCTCCTTACGTGGGATTTAATTTCACGCACAAGAAGTTCAATGCTGATTTTAATACATCAACACAAATTGTAAAAAATAGCGTAGAAGCCCTGTATAATAGTCAAAATTATGCCTTAGACAAGAAGTATATTGACCCCAATATTCGACTGAATTTGCGTTATTTGTTGTCGAAGGGTAATTTCTTTTTATTTATGTATAACTATGATGTGACCTACCAACGCGCAACGGAACTTTTGGATATTGTAGACATTAGTAATCCCTTACACACTTTTGTAGGAAATCCCGATTTACGTCCAACAGGAAATCACTCCTTTAATGCGAGTTATCGATCGTATAATTTTCAAACCCGTTCGGGTTATTCGTTTTATGGAAATGTCAATATTTTGAATAATAGTATTGTAAATGCTATTGATTATGACGAAGATCGCAAGAGTATTTCTACGTATAAGAACGTATCAGGGGCTTATAGTTGGTCATTGAATGGAGCGTGGTACCGATCAGCGAAATGGGATGAACTTTCCTTGCGCTATGGAATTAATTTACGTTATAATCAAAGTGTGAGTAAAGGCTATATCGATGGAGTAACTTATGATGCCCTATCCAATAGTTTGAGTCCGCGTGTATATGCGAGTTTGGATTATGGGGAGTTACTTCGAATTTCGCCTTCTTATAATTACAATACCAATTGGTCGAGTTATAAGAATTTTAATATTGATCGCGCGAGTAATTATACACATAATGCTGCTTTGGAAACTATTTTATATTGGCCGAATAAATTTACGTTCGGAAATGATTTCAGTTATACCTATAATTCGCAAATTGCCAGTGGGTATAATCGCGATTTCTATATGTGGAACATGAGTTTAGCCTATGAGTTTTTTGGAGATCGATTCAAAGCTAAGGTAAAAGTATATGATGTATTGAATCAGAATACCAGTTCAAGAAGAACGATTGACGCAACGTCAATTGTCGATTCAGAGAGTTTGGTTCTAAAGCGCTATGTGATGTTTTCATTAACGTATAGTCTAAAGGCTTTTGGCGGAAAAGAAACGAGAGCAAATAGAGGAAATTATGGTAATGGAAGGAGTTATCGAGGCAGTATGATGCGTACAAGATAGCTCTAAATAGGGGTATTATGTTGTTATACCCATGAAACCAGGTTAAGAGGACGGTTAAAAAACAGAGAGGGGGATCCCAAAAGATCCCCCTCTTTATATGTATCAGTTACCAACTTCCACTTGATCCCCCTCCTGAGAAACCTCCACCTCCGAAGCCGCCGCCAAAACCGCCGCCACCGAAGCTTCCACCTCCTCCAAAGCCACCTCCACCGGAGCTTCTTCCTAGGTTGCTGAGAATTACCATGCTGGTTAAATCATCTAAGAAACCGCGTTGACCTGAATGGCCACCTGGGCCTCTGCCTCCGTTGTTATTTTTGTTTTTAAATAGGATCATTCCTATGATCAGGGCAACGATAGCAAATACACAAAGTAGCCCTCCAAGCTCGTTATCACCATCCATACGAGCATCTTTATCTGCTTGATAGGTTCCTGCGAGCATCTCCATAATCCCTGTGACTCCCTCATTTAATCCTGCGTAATAATCGCCTTTCTTGAATTCGGGAATAATTCGATTTCGAATTAATTCTCCGCCTTGTCCCGCCGTAATTTGAACTTCTGCGCCATAACCAGGATAGATACCAATCTGTCTTTCTTGAGCAGCTAAGAGGATAAGTACCCCATTGCCTTTGTCTTTCTGGCCAATCCCCCACGTTTGTCCCCACTTAGGTCCTAAAATACCAATACTCTCTCCTTGTAAAGAAGGGATGGTAATCACAACAATCTGCGTTGACGTTTCTTTGCTGTACGCGATCAGTCTTTGTTCTAAAGCCTGATTCTGTTGACTACTCAGTATTTGAGCATAGTCATACACCGAAGTTTGCTGTGCTTTTGAAGGAATAGGCGGAATATCAAATTGGGCATAATTGACTTGCGAACAGAGGAAAATGAAAGCAAATACAACAAATGATATGACTTTGTTTCTTCGTTTTTGCATGTTTTTTATTAAGCTTTTGATATTTCGTTGGATAGTTCATTGTCGTTTTCTCCCGTCGAGGGAAAGTAGATTTTCAATTGACTACCTGCTTTGAGTATACCGTAAATTAATCCTTGTTTATACAATCCTTGCTTGAAGTGATTGATTACAAGTTCTTTTGTGCCTTCCCAAAAATTTTCTTTTTGTACGCGTTGATCAATCCCCTTGTCTCCCAGAATAACAAAAGCCTTAGACGTTAGACAAATGTAAAATAAAACGCCATTCGCATGGGAAGTTTTATCCATCTCCAGTTCAAAAAACACCTCTTGTGCTCTCGCATAGGGCTCTTTTTTCGAAGTCATTTCAATGTGAACTCGAATTTCGCCTGTTGTGTTTTTCTCGGCTTGGGTGATGGCTTCTATCACTTCTTGTTCATCCGATGGACTTAAAAATTGATGAATAGGTTGCATAGCGAATTAGAATTTTACTTTTGGCGCGCTTTCAGCTCCTGCTTCTGCTTTAAAGAATGGCTTTTCAGGGTAGCCACTTAAGAAAAATTTATTCGGTATTTTTAATACATATCCATTGTATACTTGTACCGTTTCGTTGAAACGACTGCGTTGTGTAAATATTTGATTTTCTGTACTCGCTAATTCATCTTGTAATTTCAAGAAGTTTTGATTTGCTTTTAAGTCAGGGTATTTTTCAACAGTCACTAATAAACGACCTAAAGCACTCGATACGCCCGATTGTGTTTGTTGGAAGTTTGCCAATTGTGCTTCTGTCATATTGGTAGGGTCAATACTAACTGAAGTTGCTTTTGCTCTTGCGTTCACTACAGCTTCTAAGGTAGATTTTTCAAAATCAGCAGCCCCTTTAACCGTTTCAACTAAGTTTCCGATTAGATCATTTCTTCTTTGATACGCTCCTTCGACATCAGCCCATGATTTATCTACGGCTTGTTTGTGTCCTAAAGCTGTGTTTTGGTAATTCATGGATAATAAGAAGTACCCGCCGATTAGTACCACTACGATGAGGATAATAGGTAAGATTTTTTTCATGTTCTTGTTTGTTTTAGAGTTCGTTTTTTATACTTATTAATGTTTCTTTGATGTATTCCAATCGCTTGATGATTTCTAAATTATCAACGGCTTCCGTTGGTTTTAATTTTAGTTGTTCTTTTGCACCGTCCAAGGTAAAGCCTCGCTCTTTTACTAGGTGGTAAATGAGTTCAAAATTTTTGACGTCTTGTTGGGAGAACATTCGATTGCCTTTGGCGTTTTTTTTGGGTTTAATGATATCGAATTCCTTTTCCCAAAACCGGATTAAAGAAGTATTGACATCAAAAGCTTTTGCTAATTCGCCAATGCTGTAATATCGTTTCTCAGGTAAATTAACTTTCATTAGTCTAGGGATTGATTTTCGTGGTTTGCTTCTTGTAACAACAACTCAAATTCTTTGGCTGAAATATCGCCATAGTAATAGTTTAACGGATTCACAGGGTTACCTTTGTAATGCACTTCATAGTGGAGGTGAGGACCAGAACTACGTCCTGTACTCCCTGCATAACCGATAATATCTCCTCTTTTTACAGTTTGTCCTTGTGTAACGTTGTATTTGCTTAAGTGGGCATAACGCGTTTGGTATCCATATCCATGTTCCACTTCGATCAAATTACCATAACCAGAGAGCTGATTATTAGCACGGGTCACACGTCCATCTCCTGTGGCATAAATAGGCGTTCCAATATTAACGGAAAAATCCATTCCAGCGTGAAATTTTTTAATTTTCGTAAAAGGGTCACTTCGGTATCCATAGCCAGAAGCCATGTGTTTTAAACTTTCATTTTTTACAGGTTGAATGGCCGGAATCGCCGCTAACAGCTTTTCCTTTCCTTTCGCTAAGTTGATGATATCATCTAATGAGCGCGATTGAATAGCCGTTTGCTTAGCAATAACATCTACTTTTTCTGTAGTAAGTCGTAAGAGCTTGTCATTTTGTAAGTTTTTAAACTCTTTGTAGCGATTTAAACCACCCAGCCCTGATCGGCGCTGTTCTTCTGGAATAGGTGCTGTGTTGAAATAGGCCCTGTAAATTTCATTATCTCGAACTTCTAATTCATCTAAAACTTCTGCAATAAGATCAATCTTTTTATTTAATAAGGTATAGTTGGTCTTAAATTCAGCAACTTCTCTTTCGAGCATTTTTTCTTTAGGCGTTGCTAAAATATTGGCGTTAATCAATACAAATAAGCCAAGCAATCCAAATGCTGCAGCGGATAGTATGAATAGCAATATGTTTACGATTCGCTTCGAAGATTTTGGACGTATTCTGTGAAACGCTAACTTTTCAGAATCGTAATAATATTTTACCTTAGCCATAATTTAAAAAACACTATTTTTGCAATAATTTTGTGAACACCTTGGATCGATTAAAAAAGGCATTGAACAACAAATTTAAACAATGTTTTGGTTTAATGGAGGATTAGATAACAAATGGAAATAAAAAATTAACACATTTTGTTGGTCTATGCGGGTTTACACGAAATAATTAGCAAGTAAATCAAATGTTTGATAGAAAATATTAGTTTCCGAAAATATGAAATCACAAGAAATTCGTCAGAAGTTTTTAAACTTTTTTGAAGAAAAAGGACATTTAATTGTTCCTTCAGCACCGATCGTTTTGAAAGACGATCCAACTTTAATGTTTAACAACTCTGGGATGGCCCAGTTTAAAGAATATTTTTTAGGAAACGCCACGCCGAAAAGCAAGCGTATTGCAGATACACAAAAATGTTTACGCGTTTCTGGAAAGCACAATGACTTGGAAGACGTTGGATTTGACACCTACCACCACACCATGTTTGAGATGTTGGGGAACTGGTCTTTTGGTGATTACTTCAAAAAAGAAGCAATCGCTTGGGCTTGGGAGTTTTTAACTGAGGTTTTACAATTAGAAAAAGACCGTTTATACGTTTCTGTATTTGAAGGAAATCCGGCGGAAAATGTACCTTTTGATCAAGAAGCTTTCGACCTTTGGAAACAGTATGTAGCCGAAGATCGCATCATCTTAGGAAATAAAAAGGACAACTTCTGGGAAATGGGAGATCAAGGACCTTGTGGACCTTGTTCTGAAATTCACATCGACTTGCGTACGGATGCTGAAAGAGCAGCAGTTTCTGGTTTCTCTTTAGTGAATGCGGATCATCCACAAGTAGTTGAAATCTGGAATAACGTATTCATGGAGTTCAACCGTAAAGCAGATGGATCGCTAGAGAAATTACCTGCACAACACGTGGATACCGGAATGGGATTTGAACGTTTGTGCATGGCTATGCAAGGTGTAACATCAAATTACGATACAGACGTATTTACACCATTAATCCGCAAAGTAGAGGAAATCACAGGATTAAACTATACAGATAATACCGTTCAAGGTATTAGCGAGCAACAAAACAAAATTAATATTGCCATTCGCGTTGTGGTGGACCACGTACGCGCAGTAGCTTTTGCTATTGCCGACGGACAATTGCCTTCAAACAACGGAGCTGGATATGTAATTCGCCGTATTTTACGTCGCGCTATTCGCTATGGATTTACCTTTTTGGGAATCAAAGAACCTTTTATCTATAAATTAGTTGAGGTATTGTCTACTCAAATGGGGGCTTTCTTTCCAGAAATTGTATCTCAAAAAAACTTGGTCGAAAATGTAATCAAGGAAGAAGAAGCTTCTTTCTTGCGTACTTTAGAGCAAGGATTGCATTTGTTGGATCAAGTAATTGAGAAAACCAATGGAAAAGTAGTAGATGGAGCTAAGGCATTTGAACTATACGATACGTTTGGATTTCCAATCGATTTGACCGCTTTAATCTTGAGAGAGAAAGGCTTAGAATTGGATGAAGCTGGATTTGAAGCAGCAATGAATGAACAGAAAACGCGTTCAAGAGCGGCATCAGAAGTTTCAACAGACGATTGGACCGTTTTAATTGGTGGCAATGTAGAACAATTCGTTGGATACGATCAATTGGAGAACCAAGTAAAAATTACGCGTTACAGAAAAGTAGACAGCAAGAAAGATGGAAAATTATTCCAACTGGTATTAGATGCAACGCCATTCTATCCAGAAGGAGGAGGACAAGTTGGTGATTGTGGGGCTATTGTAACAGCAAATGAATCGATTGAAGTACTCGACACGAAAAAAGAGAATAATTTAATTTTACATATTGTAAGAGCATTACCTGCTAATGTGGAGGGAACTTTTACTGCTAAAGTAGATGTAGAGGCGCGTAAGCAATCGATGGCAAATCACACCGCTACACACTTACTACATCAAGCGCTACGCACCATTTTGGGTACGCACGTAGAACAAAAAGGATCTTTGGTTGCACCTACGCATTTGCGTTTTGACTTCTCGCACTTTGCTAAAGTAACAGAGGAGGAACTACAATTGGTAGAGGATTTCGTTAATCAACGCATTCACGAGCAGTTGCCCTTGATTGAAAGAAGAAGTATTCCTTTTAATCAAGCAGTAGCAGAAGGAGCTATGGCGCTTTTTGGTGAAAAATATGGGGATGAGGTCCGTGCAATCCGCTTTGGAGAGAGTATGGAGCTATGTGGAGGAACGCACGTGCAAAATACAGCAGATATCTGGCAGTTTAAAATTGTAAGTGAAGGGGCTGTTGCAGCTGGAATTCGCCGTATTGAGGCTATAACTAATCAAGCAGCAAGAGCATTTTATGCTGAGCAAGAACAGACACTAAAAGAATTAAAAGGGGTGTTGAAAAACCCACAAGATACGTTGAAGGCCGTTGTTTCACTACAAGAGGAGAATGCGAAGCTGAAAAAACAAGTGGAGCAATTGTTGAAAGAGAAAGCGAAAAACTTAAAAGGGGAACTAAAAGGACAAATTCAAGTGATTAACGAGGTTTCCTTCTTGGCTGTCGAAGTTGATCTAGATGCAAATGGTGCGAAAGACCTAGCGTATGAATTGGGGAATGAATATACAAATCTCTTCCTTGTTTTTGGTTCTGTTGCTAATGACAAACCCATGTTGACTTGTTATGTGTCAAAAGAAATAGTGGAAACAAAAGGATTGAATGCTGGACAAATTGTTCGAGAATTGGGTAAATATATCCAAGGTGGTGGTGGTGGACAAGCGTTCTTCGCTACAGCAGGAGGTAAAAATCCTGAGGGCATGAAAGAGGCAATCAGCCATGCTATTGATTATTTAAACTAATAACCCTGACATAAAAGATTCCTATTCGTAGGAATCTTTTTTTCTTAATTGCTATTGCTTATGAATTTTAGTACCGTTGTTCCTTTGTCGTATACAGGTAGAAAGATCACGTATGAAGATAAAATTTTATGCTTAGGATCTTGTTTTGCCGTGAACATAGGAGAAAAATTTAAGATGTATCAGTTCCAACAAACAGTTAATCCTTTTGGTATTTTATTTCATCCCAAAGCGATTGAAAAATTGATTGAATATGCTGTTAAAGGATATGTGTTTACTGCTTCAGATGTTTTTGAACACCAAGAAATATGGAGCTCTTTTGTAGCGCATTCCGATCTGAATGAATTGGAACAAGAGGATATTGTTACGAAACTAAATGTCAAACTGTTTGATTTGCAAGTAGCTTTGCGAGAAAGTGCGTTTATTACCCTTACATTTGGTACGGCTTGGGTATATGAATTAAAAGAAACAGGAGAGCTTGTTGCCAATTGTCACAAAATACCCAATACCCAATTTACTAAGCGTTTACTTTCCTATGACGAGGTTGCGAAGAGTTACCACACTATATTGACATTGATTCGCAGTATCAATAATGATGCACAAGTGTTGTGTTCTATTTCGCCTGTACGTCATATCAAAGATGGTTTTGTGGAGAATCAACGCAGTAAGAGTATTTTACATGCAGCCTTACACGAGACATTAGAGGTACTAGAAGATACGAAAATGTACTATATTCCCGTTTATGAAATATTGATGGATGAATTGCGCGACTACCGTTTCTATACAGAAGATTTAATTCACCCCAATGCGATGGCAATTCAGTATATTTGGGAACGATTTGTTAATCAGTATGTTGATGAAGAAATGTATGGCGTGATGAAAAAAGTAGAGGAGGTACAGAAAGGACTCAATCACCGTCCTTTTAACCCAACAGCTGAGCAACATCTCAAGTTCTTAGATACGTTGATTGAAAAAATTGACGATTTATTAGAACGTTATCCTTTTATGAGTTTTAGATAATACAAGTAGGCTATGAGGCAAGTATTCAAGGTTGTATTTTTATTTTTTATCGTGCTATTCTTCATGTTTATGGGGGTAGTGGTCTATCAGTATATCGCTGGTAAATCAACAAGTAAGATCGAATATAATTCGGATTTGATTCAAGAGCAACTGAAGAATGTTAGTAAATTAATAGTAACGGAAGCAAATTATACCCAAGTGATGACGTATGAAGATCAACAGAAATATTTGTTGAATCTCGTTTCCTTTACTAAAAAAGCGGTTGTTATTGTCAATGCAAAGGCAACAGTTGAATACGATCTTTCTCAATTACAGTACCAAATTGACGAAGAGCACAAGGTGGTTCAATTACTGCATATTCCAGAACCCGAAGTACACATCTATCCAGATTATAAATTGTACGATGTAGAAACGAGTACATTTAATCCCTTTACAGGTTCTGATTACAATAAGATTAACGCTAAGATTAAAGAGGATTTACAGCGTAAGATTGAGCAATCGAGTTTAAAGTCAAATGCTGAAAATCGCTTGACCAGTGAATTGGGTAAATTATTGGTTGTGACCAATATGATGGGATGGCGATTGGAGTATCAAGGAAATACCATAAAAAAAGAAAGTGACTTATCAGCCACTTTCCTTCCTTAATTCTTTTTATATTTTTTTACGCTTGTTCGATAATGCTTACTCCATCAACGATTAAGTGAGCTACTTTTGGTCGTTCTACTTTTAGTTGCTCTAAGCGGTGCATGGCTTTTTGAAAAAGCGTTTGGTCCTTATTCTTTTTTGCTAGTTCTAAAATTTCAACCGTCAACAACCAATCGGTTGGGTAGGATTGAATTAAAGTTTCAAGTGTAGCATTTAAATCAATAGCTTTGTTTTCTTCGCGCATCTGGCGAACGGCCTGATAGATTCCCTCTAATTTTATGCGATTTTCATCTCTTTTCGCTTTAATTGTTTTTGATGAGGGAACGTGATTCACTAAATCGAAGCTTTTGTAATCCGCAGGTCCAGAGAAAGCAGAAATAACGTCTGCCCCTACAGCCATGTCATAAGTTCCCCATTCCGGTTGGAAGAGTACGGTATCCTTATGCTTTACTGTACAGTCTTTAAAGCTGATTAAGATAATTTTTCCATGAATGTTTCGAATACCAGTGATATTCGTTCCCGAAACCGTAATATCTCCTTCAAATTCCAAAGTAACAGGTAGTCCTTCAAATAAATTGTACGCTTTTAAATCACGTGGACTCATGTCTTCAATGGCTAGGTTGATGCCTTTTAAACGACCTAGTGCTGTACCAAAACCATGTGGATGTGTTTCTGTGCCGTGTCCAACTAGTTCCTTTTCTCTGTAGCACAAAGCTGTAGCTCCTGTTGTTTGTACATACACCGGTTTTCCTTCGTGTTCAATTACATTTGTAAAGTGTCCTGAAATCTGGATGCCCGTATTGAGTTCTATTGTTCCCAGTGCTTTAGACTCGATTAATTTTTGAATTCCTTCAAGTCCGCCTTTGCGTAAAGCCATTTTGTTGGCGAAATTTTCCAATACTTCACTTAAGTAAGCAAAATCGGGTGTTACATAGAGTTGAGGTTGTGGTTTGGTAATATCAAAACCTTGTGTGGCTGCTTCAATAGTATAAGGGAGCTTTTCAACGTTGTCTGTCATACACCATGCACTTTCTCCAATAGAAGAGAGTAAACCAGCACCATAGATCTTTGGATTGTCAACTGTACCAATTAATCCGTACTCGACAGTCCACCAGTGTAAATTTCGAATTAATGCCATTTCAGATGGAGCAGTTGTAATCGCTTGTAGGCGATCTACTTCGTCTTCTGCTTTTTTGATATCCGCAGCGTCAACATCTTCTGCTTCTTTTAAAATAGAAAGTAGACGGATTGCTTCGTATATTTCGTAATCGTGAGCAGAAGAAATGGCTTTACAACCAATTTCACCGAATCGTCTGAGGTATTCTGCGTATTCTGGGTTGGCAATAATAGGGGCATGTCCAGCACCTTCGTGAATAATGTCTGGTGCAGGAGTGTATTCAATATTTTCTAATTGTCTAATGTCAGAGGCAATAACAAGTACCTTGTAGGCTTGGAATTCCATAAAAGCATTGGGAGGAATAAAACCATCTACTGCCACGGCAGCCCAACCAATTTCTTTTAGAATTCGATTCATTCCGTACATACTTGGTATAGATTCAATCGAGATTCCAGTCTTGTTTAATCCTTCTAAATAGGTGTCATGTGCTACTTTCGATAAATAATCGACGTTTTTTCGCATTACATAGCGCCATACCGCTTGGTTAATTGGCGTATAGTCCTCATAGTCTTGAGGCTTAATAAACTGCTTTAAATGTGGCGGTAATCGATCTATTAATTCGTTGCTTTCGTATTCTTTTGCGTCCATAGTATTCAAATAGTAGTTTGGTTGCGGTAAATATAAGGAAAAAGATGAATGTATTAAAAGCCCTTATTTTTTAGCTAGACGCATGAAGAATAATGAAATCTAAGTTGAAGATAAGGTTTCTGAAAATGTTAAAATATCTTTTTGGTGCTTTAGTAGTTAAAGATTGTTACATATTTTATTTATTTAGTTAAATATTTTAGTCATTTAATAGGTATATTATATAAGATTTATTTTTTAGCGTAGATTCTTTAGGAACATTAAAGATAATATTAACTATTTTTTTTTTTAGTTTCAAAAATGTTTTTATATTGCAACACAATTATTAACTAATTAAAGCAAATATTTATGAAAAAATTATTTATGTTTTTGGCTGTAGCGGGCTTAGCTACATTCGGAGCTTCTTGTAGCAGTAGCGACGATAATGCACCAGAACAAAAGCAATTGACTCTTTCGTCTGATGCAAAAGACAATACAGTAGTTGAAGGAACTACAGTTAAGTTCTCTGCTAAAGTTGATGGTAAAGAAGAGGCAGGAGCTGAATTCTACGTAAACGATACTAAAGTTTCAAATCCTTACAAATTTGATACGGAAGGATCGTACAAAGTAGTAGCTAAAAAAGACAAGTTCAAGCCTAGTGCTGTTATGACAATTACAGTTACTAAAGATGGACAACCACCAGTAGAAAAAAGAACATTAGTTTTAACAGCTGATAAAGAAGCAGTATTCGTTGGAGGTAAAGTTAAATTTACTGTTAAGGATGATCTAGGTGCAGCAGTAGCTGGTTTTAAAATTAAACAAGTAGGTGGTGCTGAAATCACAGGAGACGAGTGGACAGCTACAGCTGCTGGAGATTTCAAATTCGTTGCTTCTAAAGACAATTATGAAGGAAGTAATGAAGTATCTGTTGCTGTAACAGTTGATCCAAACGCTTTAGTATTAGCTCTTGTGACTAATCCTGATGAAGTTTTTGCTGGAAGCGCAATGACTGTGTCTTTGAAAGATGCAAGTGGTGCTAAAGTTGCTGAGGCTGAGTTATTCTTAAACGGAACTGCAACTGGAATTAAATCAAATGCAGAAGGATTATACGTAATTACACCAAATATTGCTGGTGATTACGACTTACAAGCTAAAAAAGGAAATTCTGTTAGTAACAGTCTTTTAGTAATTGTTAATGAAGCTCCACTACCTGATACTGAAATTGATGGAACTTTTGTATATAAAGGAGCTACAACTAATGTAGAAGAAGGTGCTATCCTTTTAGATGGTATATATTATACTAATGACGCTAGAACTGAAGTAGAGGCAGTTTGGAATTTAGTTGCAGTTGGAGATGATGGTAAAGTAAGTATAGTAATATTCTCTACTCCTGCTTCAGGAAATGAGGAGGACGGATATGCTCCAGCTCTACCAACTCCTACTAATGCATCTATTGATATAGTTGCTGTTGTTGATGCACAAACTGGAGAACCATTAGATACTGCAGAAGAAGGAACATTATCTTTTGGAGCAACTCCTAACGAGAATGGTACTGTTTTCACAGGAATTGTTACTGCAGGTGCTACATTAGGAGGACAACCGTTTACTCTTAATTTAGATGGTGATTTAATCTTCGGACGTACACAAAGAAGTGAAGGATTCGCTGCATCTAAAAAATCACTTACTTCTAAAGCTTCTAAAGCTAAAGGAGTTAAAAGAGGATTTAACTTAGCTAAAATCGCTAAATCAGTTAGATAATTAAAGAAAGAGTTTATAACTTTTTAGTTAGTAAATGAATTTCATTAGTAATAGAATGAGTCTGATTTATATCAGACTCATTTTTTTTGCCTGCATTCGTTTTGGATTTTAGAATTAGACCTGATTCGCTTATTGTTAGGTTTGTTTTTAGGTAAAAGTATCTAGGACAAAATAAAGATCAAGTTTTCTAAAATGCTAAGTAGTATGAATATATGTTTTTATCATAGAGAAAGAGTATAGGTAAGTGCTATAAAAAAAGACCGTAGTGAACTTCACTACGGTCTTTTTTATGCTTACGAATTGGTTTTTATCCTACTTCTTCACCTCAGGTGGATATGTACTCAATATCTTTTGAACGAAGTTTTGAATCTTAGCCTCTTTCTTTTCTGGTGTGTTGGCATTGTCAATATAGCCTGTTCCAATTCCTTGCCAGATTAAAGCTTTCTTGTTCGTATCGATGAAATCAATATATAATTTCCCTTCAATTGACGTTGATACTGTAGTTGTAGGTGCTCCATAGTAAGGCGCATATCCCCAACCATAGTAGCCGTATCTCGAGTAGAAGTAGTCGTTATTTGTTGTAACATTTACTTGCTGTTGTGATTTAGTGAAGATGTTCACTAATAGTTGAGGGTGGCTATCCGTTTTAGTAAAACCTTTCGCAGCCATCTCTTGGTCAATTGCATTGAGAATGCGTTTCTTGTCTAAATCATTTAATTTGACGTTGTCAATCCCCTCTTTAAAAAAAGCATAGGTTTGATACGATTCAAAAGCGGTGTTTTTGTCGTAATCAGCAGAAACACGCACACTACTACAAGAGGCTGAAAATACAGTGACAGCCGCAAGAATCAGAAATTTTGATACAGTTTTCATCGCTTACTATTTTTTGTGAATTAATTCAATAAACTTTCGTCAACGATATGGGGAAGGGTAACTTTCAATAAAGGCTCCATTTCCATGGCACGTTTAATTGCAAATGTAGCTTCTTTGTTGCGCGCCCAGTTGCGTCGTGCAATACCGTTGTTTACATCCCAGAATAACATGGATTTTAATTTGTCATCTGCTTCTTTCGTACCATCTAAAAGCATACCAAAACCACCATTGATTACTTCTCCCCAGCCAACACCACCACCATTGTGGATGGATACCCAGGTAGCACCTCTAAAGCTATCACCAATGACATTGTGAATGGCCATATCTGCTGTAAATCTTGAGCCGTCGTATATGTTTGACGTTTCGCGGTAAGGAGAGTCTGTTCCTGATACATCGTGGTGATCGCGACCCAATACTACTGGGCCTATCATTCCTTCTTTAATCGCTTGATTAAAGGCTGCTGCAATTTTAATTCTTCCTTCTGCATCAGCATATAAAATACGCGCTTGTGATCCAACGACAAGTTTGTTTTCTTGTGCACCTTTAATCCAACGGATGTTATCGGCCATTTGTTGTTGAATCTCTACAGGAGAATTTTGCATGATTTCCTCCAATACGCGACAAGCAATCGCATCTGTTTTTGCTAGATCTTCTGGTTTTCCTGATGCACATACCCAACGGAATGGGCCAAATCCATAGTCAAAACACATAGGTCCCATGATGTCTTGGACATAACTTGGGTATTTGAAGTCAATTCCATTGCTCGCCATGACATCAGCTCCTGCTCTTGATGCTTCTAATAAGAATGCATTTCCATAGTCAAAGAAGTAGGTTCCTTTGGCTGTGTGTTTATTAATCGCCGCGGCTTGTCTGCGCAGGGATTCTTGTACTTTTTCTTTAAATAATACGGGATTATTCGCCATCATGTCATTCGCTTCTTCGAAAGACAAGCCAACTGGATAATATCCGCCTGCCCATGGATTGTGTAAAGACGTTTGATCAGATCCCAAGTGAACGAAAACGTTTTCTTCAGCGAATTTTTCCCAAACTTCAACAACATTTCCTTGATAAGCAATAGAAACGATTTCTTTGTTTGCTTGGGCTTGTTGTACGCGAGTTACTAATTGATCTAGATCCGTAATCACTTCATCTACCCAGCCTTGTGAGTGTCTTGTGTGTACTGCTTTTGGGTTTACTTCCGCACAGATAGTAATGCAACCTGCGATATTTCCCGCTTTAGGTTGAGCACCACTCATTCCTCCTAAACCTGAGGTAATGAATAACTTTCCGGTCAGGTCTTCACCGTTTTTTGCAATTTTTCGACCTCCATTTAATACGGTAATGGTTGTTCCATGTACAATACCTTGTGGACCAATATACATATAACTACCCGCTGTCATCTGCCCATATTGTGTAACACCTAAAGCATTGAATTTTTCCCAATCATCTGGTTTAGAGTAGTTCGGTATCATCATTCCATTCGTCACTACAACACGGGGAGCTTTCGCATGGGAAGGAAATAGTCCCATAGGATGACCCGAATACATAACAAGGGTTTGTTCATCCGTCATTTCACTCAAATACTTCATTGTTAGTAAGTATTGTGCCCAATTAGAAAATACAGCTCCATTACCTCCATAAGTGATTAATTCATGTGGATGTTGTGCGACTGCATAGTCCAAATTGTTTTGGATCATCAACATAATAGCCTTCGCTTGTGTCGAATGACCTGGATATTCTTCTATAGGCCTTGCGTACATGGTGTAGTCCGGTCTGAATCGGTACATGTAAATACGCCCATAGGTTTCTAATTCTTCTTTAAATTCTTGGATTAACTCAGGATGATGCTTAGCATCGAAATAACGTAAAGCATTTTTCAAGGCAAGTTTCTTCTCTTCTTCTGTCAGTATTTCTTTGCGTTTAGGGGCGTGATTAATTGCCGGATCATACGCTTTTTTTGCCGGTAGCTCATTTGGAATTCCTTGTGAAATTTGTTCCTTAAAAGTCATTGTATGAGTTTTTTTTTGATTAATTATTATGTGTTTTTTAAGTCAAAACATAAAAACTATTACCTAGTTTTGCCAACAAGTATAGCTTTCGTTTTTGAATTGATTTTTCCGTAGGTAAGTTACTAAAAACTCTTGTATTATTTGTTTTAATATTTATACAAATAAATGCGGAATTCGCTTAAACTATTGTGAATAAAAACCCCGAAATATGATTTAAAATGCTACGTGTATTTACTCAAGATAATGTGCCTACAGTTAAAGTTGAACTTCCGTTTGCCAATGGGATTGAACTCTTTATACGCAGAGAAGACCTTTTACATCCTGAAATTTCAGGTAATAAATTTAGAAAGTTAAAATACAACATAGAGGCGGCTTTGGCTGCAAATCATAAGCAGTTACTGACTTTTGGCGGGGCGTATTCCAATCATATTGCTGCAACTGCAGCAGCAGGACGGTTGTTTGGTATAGAAACCATAGGAGTAATTCGCGGAGAAGAAATTGAACAAGTGTATCAAGAGAATCCTACACTTCGAAAAGCAGAAGAGGATGGAATGCGCTTTAAATTTGTCACGCGAACAGCTTATCGTACCAAAGAATCACCAGCTTTTTTAGCAGACTTACAACGGGAATTTGGTGACTTTTATTTGGTTCCCGAAGGGGGGACAAATAGAGAAGCGGTGAGAGGAACGGAGGAAATTATCCAGCACGGTGATGAACAATACGATTATATCTGTTGTGCTGTGGGAACAGGAGGAACAATTGCAGGTATTATTAATCGGTCATTCCCCCATCAGAAAGTGATTGGATTCCCAGCCCTAAAAGGGGATTTTTTAACGGAGGCCATTGCCCAATACACACAAAAAGAGAATTGGACGTTAGCTTTAGCCTATCATTTCGGAGGGTACGCGAAATATAATGCTGATTTGTTGCGTTTTATAAGTGAATTTGAACGCAATACGGGAATTCTTTTAGATCCAATTTATACAGGTAAACTACTTTTTGGTATCTTTGATTGGATTGAACTAAATCAATTCACAAAAAATAGTAAGGTTCTCGCTATTCACACTGGAGGTTTACAAGGTTGGAATGAAAAAATAAAGTAGCTAGTATATGAGTAAAAAAATCCTTTTAATGTTTTGCCTGCTTACACTTGTAAGTTGTGGGGTGAAGAATAATTCGAAGCTGACGGGTAAAAAGATCAAGTCGAGAGAATTAGTCTCCAAAGAGAAGTACAGAGCACAGCAACAAACTGCTGAAGAGCAACGTCGCATCCATGATGAAGCTAAAAAAGACAAAGAAAAGAAGGCAGCGGCGAAATCTAATGAAACATTAGTGGCAACTTCCCGTATTTCTGTGACCGCAGATATGATACAGGATTATATTCTACAGTATAAGGATATTGCGAAAGATAATATGGGGCAGTTTGGAATTCCTGCTAGTATTACATTGGCACAAGGGGTTTTAGAATCAGGATCTGGACAAGGAACACTGAGTAAAAATGCGAATAATCACTTTGGAATAAAATGTCACAAAGAATGGGATGGTCCGTCAGTTCGTCATACGGATGATGCGCCTGATGAGTGTTTTAGAAAATATGAGGCTCCAGAAGAGTCGTATCGCGATCATTCACAATTTTTAGTTTCCCGTAGTCGTTATAGCGACCTGTTTTCTTTAGATCAGGATGATTATGAAGGCTGGGCTCATGGGTTGAAAAAAGCGGGATATGCTACGGATCCCAAGTATGCGTCAAAATTGATCAGTTTGATTGAACGCTATTCGCTTGATCAGTACGACAGAGAAGTATTAGGGGATAAACCAGCGAAAGTAAAAAAAGAAATCAAGAAGGAAGTGGAGAATAAAAAAACGGAAACGCGCGTAGCTTCGTCTAAAACGCATACCGTTCAAAAAGGAGATACACTTTATTCTATATCAAAAAAATACAATACAACTGTAGCGAAGTTACAGAAAACAAATAATCTTAATGGAACCAATCTATCGATCGGTCAACGCTTAAAATTATAAAACACTATGTTATATCAAAGAAGTAGTCAGCTTTTTGCAGAAGCTGAGAAAGTTATTCCTGGAGGAGTAAACTCTCCAGTACGCGCATTTAAGTCAGTAGGAGGAACTCCTATTTTCGTCAAAGAAGCAAAGGGAGCTTATTTGTATGATGTAGACGGGAATCGTTTAGTGGATTATATCAATTCTTGGGGACCTATGTTATTGGGACATGCGTATCCACCTGTAGTGGAAGCTGTAATTGAAAAAGCAAAGAAAGGTACTTCGTTTGGGATGCCGACGGAAATAGAAACAGAAATAGCTGAATTGGCAGTGTCTATGGTACCTCATATTGATAAAATACGCTTTGTAAATTCGGGAACAGAGGCTTGTATGAGTGCTATTCGCTTGACTCGTGGCTATACTGGACGAGAGAAAATTATTAAGTTCAAAGGATGTTACCACGGTCATTCTGATTCCTTTTTGATTCAGGCTGGAAGTGGAGCAGTTACTTTTGGATCGCCAAATAGCCCTGGAGTAACACAGGGAACTGCAAAAGATACCTTATTGGCTACCTATAATGATTTAGCTAATGTAGCGTCGATCTTTGAAGCAAATCAAGGTGAAATTGCTGCAATTATTATTGAGCCTGTAGCGGGTAATATGGGCTGTGTTCCTCCAAAAGAGGGATTCTTAGCTGGATTGCGTCAGTTGTGTGATGACCACGGAGCACTGTTGATTTTTGACGAAGTGATGACGGGATTCCGTTTGGCACGCGGTGGAGCACAAGAATTGTTTGGCGTACGTGCAGATTTAGTTACGTTTGGAAAAGTAATCGGTGGAGGATTACCTGTTGGTGCTTTTGCAGGTGCGGCTAAAGTAATGGATTATTTAGCTCCTGTAGGACCTGTTTATCAAGCGGGAACTCTGTCAGGCAATCCATTGGCAATGGCTGCTGGATTAGCAATGTTACAAGCGATCAATAGCGATTTAGCTGTATTCAAACGCTTGGAAGAAAAAACGGCCTACTTAGAGAAAGGGATGCGCCTTGTGTTGGACGCAAAACAAATAAAATATACGATCAATCGCGTTGGATCTATGATTTCTGTGTTCTTTGACGAACGCGAAGTAGTGGATTTTGAAACAGCAGGCTATGGAAATAATGAAATGTTCAAAACATTTTTTCACGGCTTGTTAAAAGAAGGGGTGTATATTGCACCATCGTCTTATGAAACCTGGTTTATTACGGATGCACTAACCTATGAGGATTTAGACTATACCATCCAGGCTGTCGATAAAGTATTTGAATAATAGTCAATAAAAAAAATCTCTTCTTGTACAGAAGAGATTTTTTTTATAGTTCTAATTTTAATTGATCTGGTAGAAGTTTAAACGACTTGCGGTGGTATTTACAAGGTCCGTATTCCAGAATAGCTGCTCGGTGTTCTTGCGTGGGATATCCCTTATTTTTTTTCCAATTGTACATCGGAAATTCCTCGTGTATGCGATTCATATAATCATCGCGATACGTTTTCGCCAATACAGAAGCGGCAGCTAAACTCAAGTATTTGGCATCTCCTTTTACAATGCATTGATGCGGAATAGTGGGGATAGCAGTAAATTTATTTCCATCCACAAGCAAGAAATCAGGTGTTGGATTAAGTTTATATACACTTTCTTGCATGGCTTTGATAGCTGCATGTAGAATATTTAGTTCCTCAATAACGTCTTCGTGTAGATGTGTTACGCCATAGCTCAACGCTTGTTCTTCTATCAGTGTACGCAAAGTATATCGATTCTTGGCAGACAACTGTTTGGAGTCATTCAAGATCTCATTAGAAAAATCGGGAGGAAGAATAACAGCCGCTGCAGTTACAGGTCCTGCAATACAACCTCTGCCCGCTTCATCTGTTCCTGCTTCATATAGCGCTTCTGAAAAATGATGTAGTAACATAGTTAAAAATAATAGTGAACAAAGGTAAGATTCTCCAAGTGAACTTGTATCGGTATAAGGTAATATTAACTAATAAATCCATTAAAGAAATCATAACAACGTCCATTTTAACAAGAAATAAAAACACAGGCCGTTTTTGTTAGTTTTGAAGCTATCGGTTGATCCTTAGAATGTTGTGTTTTTTCTAGCGTTTAAGCGTTTTATTTTGTGTGTTAAATGTTAGGAATTGAATAAGTCTTTGTTAAGGTTTTGGGTTATAGGGGTGGTGTTTTTTATTTGTTTTTTTAGCTGATTTTTTTATTGATTTATTATTTTTTGTACAATTTACTTGATTAAATTCTTGTTTGTTAGTAATTGCTTGATTTGTTTCTAGTTAATGATGAAGAAAGTGAACTGCGTTTTAGTTTAGTTTTTTATGTTTGCGCACTAACTAATTCAATTTAAGTAATGAGATCAAAGTTAAAATGGGCAATAGGACTATTTATGGTTCTAGTTGTGCAATTTTCATTCGCTCAAGAGAAGACACTAAAGGGGGTGGTTTCTGAAGAAGGATTCCCTTTGCCTGGGGCGACAGTTGTTATTAAAGGAACAACAATGGGGACACAAACTGATTTGGATGGAAATTATTCTATCAAAGTAAAAGAAGGAGATGTTGTCTCGTTTTCTTTTATTGGTTTACAAGATGTTACATATAAAGTAGGTGTAGCTAATACACATAATGTAACGATGAAAGCAGTAGAAGATATGTTAGAAGAGGTTGTTGTTTTGGCTTATGGACAAGTTAAAACAAAGAATCAGGTAACTGGAAATGCTGTGGCTATTAAGGGGGAGGCAGTTGCTGCAACACCGATGGCTTCTGCAGATCAAGCGCTACAAGGACGTGTTGCAGGTTTGCAAATGTCAGCTTCTTCAGGTTCACCAGGAGCAAAACAAAATATCCGTATCCGCGGGCGTAACTCGATGACGGCTACCAATGAACCTTTATACGTTATTGATGGTATTCCGATGTATGATGGAGATTTCTCTGGAGGTAACCAAGGAAAAGATTCACCTTCAACATCGCTGTCTTTGTTGGCAACAATTAACCCAGCAGATATTGAATCCATGACGGTGTTGAAAGATGCAGGTGCTACAGCCGTATATGGTGCACGTGGTACGAATGGTGTAATCTTGATTACAACAAAACGCGGAAAATCTGGAGCGACTAAATTCAATTTCAGTACGCGTGTTGGTTTCCAAAATAATGCCGTTCGCGGACCGCGTTTATTATCGTCAAATCAAAAAGAAGAAATCTTTTTAGATGGTTTGTACAACACCTTTGGAGATACAGAAGGATTTACACGTGAAGAGGCTGGAAATTACGCTTTAGCTAATTATTCTAAATCTGGAAATTATGGAAATTGGGTGGCTGCAGGTCGTCCAGACAATAATTGGAGTGACTATGTGAAAAATGAAGATGCTCCTTTAACGAGTATCAATTTCTCTGCAACAGGAGGTAGTGAACGACACAACTTCTATGCGTCTATTTCACACGATAAAATAGAAAGTACTGTAATAGGTTCGGATTTTAGACGTATTGGGGCTTCTTTGAGCTTTATGCAAAAAATTACGGATAAAGTTGAATTCAATACCAGTATTAAAGTGACGAATACCAAACAAAATGGTATTTCTGAAGGAGGAGCTTACTTCTCTAATCCAAACTATACACGCTTGGTTATGAATCCTTGGAATCCTTTGTACAATGCAGATGGTTCTTACTTTTTACCGAATTCAGGGTATCACAACGTAGTGTATACAACGAAACACAATCAAACCTTAAATGATGTAACGCGTGTAATTAATTCTAATTCGATTAGTTATTCCATTACAGATGACTTGAAGTTCACTTCATCTATGGCTATTGATTATACATTAGCAGATTATTCCGAAACTCGAAATGCGGTACACGGAGATGGTAAAAACTACGGAGGTACTGCAGGGAAAGCGGTTCGTAATAATTTCAACTACGTGGCTCAAAATGGATTGGATTACAAATTTTATTTAGGAGATAGCCACCAGTTCAACGCAAAAGTGTTGATGGAGTATCAAAAATCGAAGCGCCGTTTCTTGGAGGGGTCTGGACAAATTCTTTTGGATGGATTTAATTCCTTAGCTGCGGCAGCTGCAAATAAAGATGCTAACTATGAATTTTTGGATGACGCTAACTTAGGCTATGTCGGAATTATCAACTATAACTATCAAAATAGATTCTTAGTGGATGTAACAGGAAGACGTGAAGGTTCTTCGAAGTTTACGGATCGTATTGGATTATTCTATTCTGTAGGAGGAGCTTGGAATATGCACTTAGAAAATTGGATGGCGAATCAACAAACGATTTCAACTTTGCGTTTCAGAGGATCGTATGGTACAAATGGTAACTCGCAAATTAACCCGAATCAATATGTGCGTCAAGTAGATGTTGTTTCTTATGATGGTGAGGCAGCTTTAATACCTGTTCAAATTGGTGGTCCAATTGGATGGGAAAAACAACAAAAAATGGATTTTGGTTTTATGTTGGGGATGTTGGATGACCGCTTTACTTTAGGAGCTACTTATTTTGAAAGCAAAACAAGTGATTTATTGTATAAGCGAACACTGTCTAAAATGTCTGGTTTCGAATCTCAAATGATGAATATGGGAGCGATGAATAACCGAGGTATTGAGTTAGAAGTAAATGCAGATATTGTTCGTTCAAAAGATTTCAATATCTCTGTTGGAGCAAACTTTGGTACGGTTCGTAATAGAATTACCGAAATGCCTGTTTTTGACGGTGTTGAAATCAAAGATTTTAAATCATATACGGCTGATGTTAAAGGTCATGCAGTTTCGGAGTGGTATATGCCAACTTGGGCAGGTGTTGATCCGCAAACAGGACAACCGATGTGGTATGATGCAAATAATGAGAAGACATCAAACTATTCCGATGCAGAATCGAGATTCCAAGGAGCAAGTGCATTGCCTAAGTTTACAGGAGGAGCAAACCTACATGTAGACTATAAAGGATTTTATTTAGATGGAATGTTCACTTTTGCTGGTGGTCATAAAGTATATGAACAATATGCATTCAAAACAGCTGGAACAACAAGTGCATTGATTTCTTCTAATGCCTCTTCAGATGTAATGGATAGATGGCAAAAACCAGGTGATATCACCAATGTGCCGATTGTTCAATATGAAGCGACGGGAGGTAATGAAGATTATACAAGTCCATCTACGCGATTTTTATACGATGGTGATTATATCCGATTGAGAAATGTAACCTTGGGATACAACTTTAATGCTGCTATCACCAAAGCATTAAATGTAGATGGATTGACACTGTCTGTTATCGGTACAAACTTGTGGACTTGGGTAAAAGATAAAGGGTTGAATTACGATCCAGAAGTAGATGCTTTAGGTTATGTAAACCTTGCAACTCCACCAGTTAAATCAATTGTATTCTCTGTTAATGTTAAGTTTTAAAACGATATGAAAAAGATACTATTTTCAATTTTAGCTCTAGGATTGGTGTCATCTGGATTAACAAGTTGTTCCGATGATCGCTTAGATGCTACTTTAGAAGGGGCTCGCGATATTGAGGCGAGACCAATCGAAACGGCAACGGATTTACGTGCAACGGTTTCAGGTGCCTACTATAGAATGGTTGAAGCACCGTATTATGGCCGTGATATCATTATATACAGTGAAGTACGTGGAGATAATGCTTATGCAGCTGCCGGTTTTTCTAACCGTTTCCAAAATGTGTCAAGCTATAGTTTAACACCTACACATGCGTATCCATCAGATACATGGAAGAAAATTTACGAAGTAATTAGTTCAGCTAACTTAGCGATTGGCGCTACAATCAAAACGGGAAGCGAAAAGGAAATCAACCAAGCAAAAGCAGAAGCATTGGCTATTCGCGCTTTAGCTCATTTTGATTTGTTGCGTATTTACGGTCAACAATACGTAGATGACAGTGGATTAGATGGATTGGGAATCCCCTACATCAAGCAATTTGGTGAATTAGATGCAAAGAACTACAAGCGTTTGTCTGTACGTGAAGTGCGCGATAATATCTATAAAGATTTAGATGAAGCTTTGACGTTGGTAGATAAAAATGCAGCCAATAAAAAACGTTTCACGCAACAAGCTATTTATGGTGTAAAATCTAGAGTAGCCTTGTTCTTTGGAGCTTTTCAAGAGAGTGATTATGCTATTGCTTTGACAAGTGCTCAAAAAGCGATGGAATTAGGAGGAGGGATTATTCAACAAAGTGCTTATACTTCATCATTTAGCGCAGAAGAACCTCAAAGTAATTCTGTGTTTGAATTAGCGCAGGACAATGTCAATAATCTTGGTAACAACTCCTTATATAATATCTATGCGTATAGAGGATATGGTGATGTGGTTGGATTAGAGGAAAACTTACAAGATCTATTTGAAGATCAAACGGATATTCGCTCTTCTTTAGACATGCAAGGGTATAATAATTTGGCTCAAAATGACGAAGGAAACTACAAAAAAGTAGGGCTAAATAAATTCGTTAAATTGACTGAGAAAGAATTAGATGGTACAGTTCCTGTAGATCCAGCAATTCGTTACACGTTTGAATACTACCGAAATTTTGGTAAATACACGAAGATTAGTTCAAATATTAAAGTGATGCGTTACGAAGAATTAGCGTTTAACTTTATAGAGGCGGCAGTGCGTTCAAAAACAGAAGAAGCGGCAGCGTTAAATCTACTGAATAAAATTGCAGCAGAGCGCTATGAAGATAAACCAACAGCGAAGTATGATGCACTTACGTTAGAGGTTGTATTAAACGAAAGACGCAAGGAGCTAATTTTTGAAGGATTCCGTTTTGAAGATCAAATGAGAAACAAAGAAAACTTAGCAGGTACTCCTCAATCAAAAACAGGAATGCTATACGGAGCAGCTAAATTAGCGTTTCCTATTCCTCGTAATGAGATCAATGCGAGTAAAATTGATCAAAATAAAGGATATTAAGCTAGGGTATAGCTAAAAGAATATCAAAAGAACACAGGTCCTTTTGAAGTAAAACCCCGTCAATTCGACGGGGTTTTTTATTGCTTTCTGGCTTTCTAGTGTAAATAGCGGAAATTCACCGCGTTACTATACTACTAGATGAGTAAGTGGGAAATGTGTTTTAATGGGTTTAATGTATTGGTTGGTAGTTGTTTACTGTGTTTATTTAGCTGTTTCAACGAGGTAAATACATTTGAGAATTATATTTTTTTAACAATTGTTTCGCTTGTGTAGTAAATTAGCAGGCTAGGTTATTTTTTTGTGTTTTAAAAAGGGTTTTTATTTATTTTAAATAAAGGTTTTGGTATATATTATGATGGAAAGTGTAAGGGGGAATAGTTAATTAAAAATAGTCTCTTATGCTAAAAATATATTAAATAATTGATTAGTCTAATATTTAGAGTCTTACATATCCTATTTGTTTTATTGGAATAGACTTGAGGTAATCCTTTTAAATTAGCAATAAAACTATTGATTTTTTATATATTATCTTTTTGTGGTTGGTTTTTTATCTCGATTTAGTGAAAATGGTTTAGGAGGTATGGGAAAAAATGTTTAGATTTGTTTAACTAACTAATCAATTTTTTAAGAATGAGATCGAAGATTAAGTGGATTTATGCGTGCATAATGATCCTACTTGTACAAGTGGGGTTTGCACAGGAAAAAACACTTTCTGGGGTGGTAATGGAAGACGGTATGCCACTACCAGGAGTAACGGTTGTGATTCAAGGGACTCAATTGGGTACACAAACCGATTTAGATGGAAAGTATTCCATGAAAGCTAAACCAGGACAAGTGCTTGTGTTTTCTTTTATTGGAATGCAAGACGTTAAGTATACTGTAGGGAATGCAGCGATACACAATGTAACGATGTCTGGCGAGGACAATGTACTTGACGAAGTTATCGTTGTAGGATACGGTACAGCTAAAAAAGAATCGTTTACAGGTTCTGCTACTCAAATTGATAGCAAAAGAATCGAAAACAAAAACGTATCCAATGCGGTTGCTGCTTTATCAGGTGAGGCTGCTGGGGTTCGCGTAATTACAACAAGTGGTCAGCCAGGTTCTGAACCAACAGTTCGTATTCGTGGATTTGGTTCAGTAAACGGAAATAGAAATCCATTGTATATTGTGGATGGCGTTCCTTTTATGGGAAGTATCAGTTCGATTAATCCTTCTGATATTGGATCAATGACAGTATTAAAAGATGCAACTGCAACTGCAATCTACGGTTCTCGTGGAGCGAATGGAGTTGTAATCATTAATACAAAAACAGGTAAAGGATCTGATTCTTTTATCGAAGTTGAAACTAAAACAGGAGTGAACTGGAGAGCATTGCCTCGTTATAATGTAATCAAATCTCCAGAGCGTTATGCTGAGCTTTCGTATGAATCTATGAAAGGATTCGGAAGATATCATCCAAGTTTACAATATGATGAACAAGGTGCTATTGATTGGGCTAATGAAACTTTATTTGATGCAGATTATGGAATTCACCCACGTTACAATATGTGGAATGTTGCAGATGGTGGAGAGTTGATCGATCCGGCAACTGGAAGAATTCGCCCAGGGGTAACAAGAAAGTACAATCCAGAAAACTGGGAAGATCACGCATTTAAAGCGTCTATTCGTACAGAAGCAAACTTGACAATGGGAGGATCTACTGAGAAAACATCGTATTTCTCCTCTTTAGGTTACTTGAAAGACGAAGGTTATTCAGTTAATTCGGATTATGAGCGTTTAACAGGACGTTTAAATTTACAGCATAAACCAAAAGAATGGTTGGATGCGAAGATGAATTTGGGATATACGCATGCGGAAACAAATAGCCCAGGACAAACAACGGATTCAGGAAGTATTTTCTGGTTTACAGATAATATTCCTTCCATCTATCCTTTATTTACAAGAGATGCTAATGGAAATAAAATTCCAGATATCTATGGTGGAAATGAATATGACTATGGTTCGGGACGCGGATTTGGTGCGCTAACAAATGCTATTGGTGACGCAAATTACGGAAAAGATAAAAGTACAAAAGATGAAGTTAGTGCTAATGCTTCATTCACAGTTGATTTATATGATGGATTGACATTTGAAACGAATATTGGAGGACAGTTTTACAGCAATACAAGAGATGTATTGAACAGTGTTTTCTACGGTTCAGCTGCATCTATGGGTGGTTCGATTTACAAAGTGAAATCAGAATTATTTACCTACAACTGGACAAAAATGTTGCGTTATAAAAACGTATTCGGCGATCACGGATTAGAAGTGTTGGCTGCTCATGAAAATAGCTCATACGAGTTTAGAGTGAATGAAATGAGTAAATATGCGTTAGCTGATCCAAGTTCTACACAATTGAATAATGCTGCTATTAGTAGCCCAAGTGGAGGATGGTTAGATCAATATAATCTTGAAAGTTATTTCGCAAAGATTGATTATGATTATCAAGGAAAATACTTCCTTGGAGGTATCATTCGTCGTGATGGATCTTCTAAGTTTAAAAATGACAAATGGGGAACATTCGGATCTGTTGGTGCTGCTTGGGTAGTAACAAGAGAAGAGTTTATGATGAACCAAAATGTTTTCAGTAACTTAAAATTGAAAGCGAGTTACGGTTTAACAGGAGATCAAACATCCTATACAGTGATTAATGGTAGAAACGTTGAAGCTTATCACCCTGGAGATAACTTATGGCAAGTGTGGAACTACGATGGAGGTTTAGCTATTTACGAAGATAAAGTGGGTAATCCGGATTTAACTTGGGAGAAATCGAAAATGTTCCAAGTTGGACTTGAGTTTAGTTTAGGAAAATACATCGATGCGAATGTGGATTATTACTTAAAGAAAACAGATGACTTGATCTTTAATCGTAAGTTAGGACCTTCTGTTGGTTATGAGGGAATTACTGTTAATGACGGGCGTTTAACTAACCAAGGTATTGAGTTCAACATAGTAGGGCATTTATTGAAAACCAAAGATGCTTATATCGATTTGTCAATCAATGGTGAACATTTGAAAAATAAATTGAACAATATGCCGATTGATCCAATGACAGGTAGAGAAAAACCTGTGGATATTAGTGGTGTAATGGGACGTGCTGCTGGACATTCTATCGGAGATTTCTACTTGAGAGAATGGGCTGGAGTTGATGCTCAAACTGGTCAGGCACAATGGTATTTGTATACTTATAAAGATGCAAATGGCGACAGACAAAAGATCGCATCAATGACTGATTTCATGGCCAAAAACCCTGAGTTAGCTGGAACGATTGAAAAAGAAACAACAACGAGCTATGGTGAGGCAACTCAAAAGTTTGTTGGAAAATCAGCTATTCCTAAATTAAGAGGAGGAATCAACTTAAATGCAGGATACAAAGGATGGGAATTAAGCGTTCAAGCTTTGTATAGTATTGGAGGTTATGCTTATGATGATACTTATGCAGGATTGATGGATAATAGATCGATTGGAGGAAATAACTGGCACAAAGACATTGAAAATCGTTGGCAAAAACCAGGAGACATCACTGATGTTCCTCGTTTATCAAGTGGAGTGGATCCAAACTATGCATCGCCTTCAACACGTTATTTGACGAAAGCAGATTATTTGAGTATTAACAATATTCGCTTGGGGTATACGCTTCCTAAGAATATAGTTAAAAATATGGGCTTAGCTGATTTGAGCTTCTATGTTTCAGGTGATAATTTATTCTTGTTTACAAAACGCGATGGATTTAACCCAGCTACTAACGAGTTCGGTACTTCTGACACATATAGATACTCGCCTTTAACTACTATTACAGGTGGTGTAAGAGTTAAGTTTTAATCCAAAAGAAAAAGATAAATGAAAAAAATATTGATGGTTGCTCTTGGAGCAGGATTGCTTTTGGGGGCATGTTCTAAAGATTATTTAGACATTAGTTCAACAAGATATATATCAAAAAGTGATATTGATGAAATTTCAAAAACATCACCACACTTAAAAGATGGAACGTTAAACGGTCTATATGCCTATAATATGTTAGCCTTTGGTGGTGGAACAGAAGGGCATGATGACTTTGGTCAAAAAGGGTATGATATCTATACGGATATGTTAAGTGGAGATATGAACTTGAATAGTGCAATCTACGGATGGTATAGAGGTATAGCTGATTTTTCTGAGATGAACAACTATGCTGCTAATCCGAATTTCAAACCTTGGCGTTTTTACTATTTCATGATTCGCGGTACAAATCAGATTATTAGTGATTTAGCTGGTGCTGATGGGAAAAAAGTTCCTGAAACAAACAAGGATAAAGCGGTTGTAGCGGAAGCAAAAGCACTTCGTGCCTATATGTATTACAATTTAGTTAATATGTACACTTTAGGTTATGATGCGAATGAAAAGGTATTACCGATTTATACTGCACCTGTTGATTACAACACTCCAGCAAAACACACCCAAGAAGTTTATGCATTGATGATTGAAGATTTAACTGAATCATTAGCATTGTATGAAGCTGCAGGTAGAGATGTTACAGGACAAAGAAAGACAATTGATTACAATGTAGCAAAAGAAATCTTGGCATATGTTTACGCAAGTAAGGGAACTACAGATGCTTTAACTGAAGCAGCAAGATTGACAGACGATGTTATGGCGAAGTATCCTTTGGCTTCAAAAGATGTATTATTGAAAGGTTTTAATAAACTTAATGATAATCAAAACTGGATGTGGTCTGGGGTAATTGATCTTCAAACTAATTTAGACTTAGTTTCTTGGTGGGGTCAAGTCGATATCTTTACCTATAGTTATGCTGCTGTAGGGGATTCTAAAGGAATTAATAAAGATTTATACGATGCAATTCCTGCTAACGATGTTCGTAAAGAGCAATTTAAAGAAGGTCCTAAATTTGATGATATCAATGGAGATGTAATGGATTTTGGTAAACGTGCGATTCTTCCTGTTGGAAAATTCTTTGCTTCCGATGGTAAAGTTTTAATGGGGGCTCGTATTGTTCAATCTGATTACGTTTATATGCGTGTTGAAGAAATGTATTTATTGAATGCGGAAGTTAACGCAAGACTAAATAATGATGGTACAGCTAAAACAACATTGAAAAAACTCATGGAAATTCGTTTAGATGATGTAGCTTATATCGATGGATTAAGTGGATCAGCATTATTGGATGAAATCCTTTTACAAACTCGAATAGAGTTATGGGGAGAAGGAAAAATATACGCAGCTATTAAGCGTAATAAAAAAGATTTTAAATATGGAGCGAATCACTTGTATTACTCAGGTACTGTGTTCCCATATGACGATGCTAGAATTACTTTTAAAGTACCTCAAGCAGAAATCTTAAATAACCCAGTTTATAACAACTAAATATAGAAAGCCATCTTCGGATGGCTTTTTTTATTGCCTTAAATTGACTCGGTATCACCATTATAATAAAAATAAAATTAACTTTGCTTAAATTTATTTTTTATGCGAAAGTGTCTTTACTTGGTATTTTGTTTGCTGGGCTTTTGTGTGGTTGCACATGCTCAGTTACAACCAGCAAGATTAGATCGAGGTAATACAACAAATTTTGGCGATCCAAACGACCCCTATAATATCAATTATGGTGATCCCAATGGTCAACGCCCAGAAGAAGGGAATAAAGAAAAAAGAAGTTTAAGAGACAAGGTAAAGAAAGATTCAATTGCCCCAATCAAAGACTATAAAATTATCACGATTCTTCGCGATACAGTTGCTGTGGATACTACCTTGGCACTCAAGAGTTACTACAAGTTTAATTATTTGAGAAAAGACAATTTTGGACTTTTGCCTTTTGCCAATGAAGGGCAAACTTATGCAACCTTAAAGTACAATATAAAGTCCAATGCTGTTTTACCTGATTTTGGTTTTGAAGCTAAACAGTTTAATTACCTCAAGGCAGAAGATATTACCTATCATTCAAGTCCAACGCCTCGTACCGAACTATACTATAAAACAGTAATGAAACAAGGGCAGAGTTTGGATGCTTTTATTACCCTTAATACAAGTGAGCACCTCAATCTATTCCTAGCTTATAAAGGAATGCGTTCCTTGGGGAAATACATGAGTCAGCTGTCTTCTACAGGAAACTTCCGAATGGGAGGAAGTTATTATTCACCCAATAAGCGTTATGTGCTATTCACCCACTTCGTTGCTCAAGATATCTTGAATCAAGAGAATGGAGGGATTGTCGATTTAGATTTATTTGAGTCTAGCGAGAAACCCTATAATAAACGCGAACGTCTCAATGTGTATTTCCGAGATGGCGAAACACTTTTAAAAGGGAAACGCTTGTTTTTACACCACGAATATCAGTTGAATAGTTCACTAGCCAATGGCATTTTACTAACACATGCATTTACTTATGAGGATAAGTTTTTTGAATACACCCAAAAAGACTTGAACAACAGTTATACGGACAAAGATCGTTTTGGAGCCTCTTTTCAAACGTCTATATCCAATAAAACAAGATACTATACGTTGTCAAATAAAGTAGGTGCTGCTTTTCAATCGGGATTACTCGGGAGAGTCGAAGTGTATGCAGACTTTTATAAGTACAATTATAACTACAAAAGTTTTGCCAACATAAACAATACACTGATCCCAAATGTACTTGAGAAAAACATTACGTTGATTGGTGGAAAATATACCTATAAAAAAGAGAATTGGAATGCCTTCCTTTTGGTGTATAATTCGTTAGGGAATGACAATACAAGTAATATACAAGCCAATATTGATTATTCCTTAGCAGACAACATCGGTTTGCAAGCAGGCTATCAGAAATTAAGCCGTATGGGTAATTTAAACTATTACTTATACCAAAGTGATTACTTGCATTACAATTGGAATAATAATTTTAATAACGAAAAGATTAATCAATTCGATGCGAAGTTAACAACCCCTTGGGTCACCTTGGAAGGATCGTATCAGGTGATCAAGGATAAATTGTACTTCTCTAATGATAATCCAGAATACAATGAATTTGGTATTGCGAAACAATTGTTGATTACACCAAAGCAATATGGTAATACCATTAATTATCTATCCCTACAAGCTTCAAAAGATATCACCTTTGGAAGGTTTGGGTTAGATAATACGATTTTGTACCAAGAAGTGGACCAAGCAGAAGCCATTATCAACGTGCCAAAATTATTGACGCGCAATACGTTTTATTACAAAGGAGCGATGTTTAAAAAAGCGTTGAAATTCCAAACAGGTATTACATTTACGTACTTCAGTAAGTTTTATGGTAATGATTACAATCCTGTTATTGGAGACTTTTATGTACAAGACAAAGTGAAAATAGGCGATTATCCCGTTTTTGACTTTTTTATCGATATGAAAGTGCGTACGGCTCGTATCTACTTTATTCTTGAACACTTTAATAGTAGTATGTCGGGATACAAATACTATACGGCACCTAATTATCCTTATAAGGATTTTACCTTTAGATTTGGGTTGGTTTGGAACTTCTTTAGTTAAGATATACTAGGTTAGCATTGCGCTAACCTTTTTTTGTGCATAGCGATTTTTTTGGTCAGATTTTTGTTCTGTTGACAAACAGTACTAAAACCAAGATGATGAAAGAAGCCTTTGTACAGTATGTGTGGTATAAGCAATTGTTTACAACGTTATCCTTGTATACAGCGCAACATCATACCCTTGTTATTTTGCATCCAGGACAATGGTCTACTTTAGCAGGACCAGACTTTTTTAATGCTAAGGTTGCTATTGATGGATTGCTTTGGGTAGGGAATGTAGAGGTGCACCTACAATCTTCTGATTGGTATCGACACCACCACGAAAAAGATTCGCGCTATGACAATGTGATCTTACATGTCGTTTGGGACTATGATATCCCCGTATTCAATTCAAAAGGAGGCGAAATACCAACATTGGTCGTGGCACACTATGTGCAAAAAGAAGCCATTCAACAGAGCGAAAAACTATTTGCACCCAAGTCAACCATTAATTGTCAAACCCTCTTAAAAGATACGCTTTCTCCTATTGAATGGTATAAATGGAAAGAAGTGCTCTACATGGAGCGACTAGAAAATAAAGGGAAACAAATTAAACAGCTTTTAGATGAAACAACTTACAATTGGAATCAGGTTTTGTTTTGTTTAGTTGCCAAGAGTTTCGGAATGAATATCAATGGAGATGCTTTTTTTGAAATGGCAAAAGCGCTACCCATACCAATTTTACTGAAGGAAGGAACAGAATTGATGAATATCGAGGCTTTGTTTTTTGGCATGGCAGGCTTTCTTCAGAATGAAGAAGAAATACTAGATCGTTACTATTGGAACCTTGTTGAACGATGGAATTTTTATCAGCACAAATACCAACTCCATCCGAAGAGTAGTACTTCCATGCACTTCTTTAAACTTCGTCCACCTAATTTTCCAACGATTCGGCTAGCTCAACTCGCCTGGTGGTTCTTCAATCAACAGTATGAGTTTACTCAATTGCTGTATACCAAAGAACGGTCGAATTTACTGCTTTTACTACAAGCTGAAGTCAGTCCGTATTGGGAAACCCACTATACCTTTTACAAAGAAAGTAAACCAAGAAAAAAAGTACTTTCCCCTGTCTTTCAAGAGCTCCTTCTTGTCAATACCATTATTCCCATGCAATACGTATGGGCGTGTTCTAAAGATTTGGAAGAGGAAGTGGAGCGCATTACGGCGTTGAGTGTAGAACTAAAAGCGGAGACTAATGGGGTAGTTAGCCTATTCGAACAAGAAGGTGTGACAGTAGAGAATGCTTTCGATAGCCAAGCACTTATTCAGTTGAAAAAGACCTATTGTAATACAAATAAATGTTTGTCTTGTGCGGTTGGTCGTTCCATTTTAAATAAAAAGAACTAAATTTGTACTATAACAAGAAAAGATGATAAACAATTTGCGCTATTTTTTGGAGAAACACGGTTTTAAAGTTTCTACCCGTTTGGGAGATCGCTTAGGTATTCGTGTATCGAATATTCGCTTGTTCTTTATCTACCTCTCCTTTTTTACTTTAGGATTAGCTTTTGCACTGTATTTGACTTTAGCCTTTTTTGTGCGCTTAAAGGATTTAGTGTATACCAAACGAAGTTCTGTTTTTGATCTGTAGTTGACCTAAAGTTTAGTCGTAGTACACAAGCATAACCTGTGTATGAAATCAAACCCCTATTTTTATCATTGGTATTACTATACCCAAGCACAAAAACGAGGATTTATTTTCGTTATATTTGGTGTCGTACTGATCCAGATAACCTTGTGTTTTGTAGTTTACTATCGACTACAAGCACAAGCCCCTGATGTGATTCCAACAAAGATTCAAGTCGCGCTCCAAGCACAATTGGATAGCCTGAGGAATGTGGACTCAAAAAAGAAGGATACCATTTATCCTTTTAATCCCAACTATATTAGCGATTATAAAGGGTATTTCTTGGAGTTATCCACAGTGGAAATTGATCGACTGTTGGCGTTTCTCGCTAGTAAGCAAATGATCAATTCGACACAAGATTTCCAAAAGGTAACGGGCGTTTCGAATGGATGGATGCAAAAATACAGCCCGTATTTTGTATTTGAGTCGCGATCGAGAACGCAACCAAAAGCACAATATACCCAAGGAAAAACAGGCGCTACTTCCAAAAAGTCCGAACCAGTAAAACACCTGCTTCCCCCTCAAGATATTAATCAGGCGACTGCTGAAAGCCTACAGTTGATTCGCGGAATAGGTCCAGCATTATCGAAACGGATTATTGAGGATCGAAACAAATGGGGCGGTTATGTTCATTTGGATCAACTGAAATTTGTATATGGCTTGTCTGAAGAAGTGATAGAAGCGCTTTTTCAACAGTTTGCCGTTCTTAGTACACCTACAATTGACCCTTTAGATCTCAATGAAGCTGGAGTAAATGAATTGAAAAATATCCCGTATTTGAACTATTATCTCGCAAGAGAGATTGTTAAATATAGAAGTTTGAATGGGAATTTTGTTAATAAAAGACAATTAAGAGAAATTGAAAAAATTCCACTTGACAGGATTCATATAATTAGTTTATATTTGAAAATTAGGAATTAAATTAAACAACCATGAATTTTGAATACAATGAAACTCAAGCAATGATTGCTGAGTCTATTAGAGATTTTGCAGAACAAAATATACGTCCATACATTATGGAGTGGGATGAAGCACAGATTTTTCCAGTTGATTTATTTAAGAAATTAGGAGAAATGGGGTATATGGGTGTACTGGTTCCAGAAGAATACGGAGGATCAGGATTAAACTATCATGAATACATTACGATTGTAGAAGAAATATCAAAAGTAGATTCATCGATTGGTTTATCTGTAGCAGCTCATAATTCATTATGTACAAATCATATTTTGACATTCGGAAATGAAGAACAAAAGAAAAAATGGTTGCCAAAATTAGCTACTGCGGAGTGGATTGGTGCTTGGGGATTAACAGAGCATAATACAGGATCTGATGCAGGTGGGATGAATACAACAGCTGTAAAAGACGGAGATCACTGGGTGTTGAACGGAGCCAAAAACTTTATCACACACGCTATTTCTGGAAACGTTGCCGTTGTAATTGCACGTACAGGTGAAAAAGGTGATTCTCGTGGAATGACTGCTTTCGTGATCGAAAAAGGAACACCAGGGTTTTCAAGTGGAAGAAAAGAAAATAAATTGGGAATGCGCGCTTCTGAAACTGCAGAATTGATTTTTGATAACTGCCGTGTATCAGACGCAAACCGTTTAGGAGAAGTAGGCGAAGGGTTTATCCAAGCGATGAAAGTTTTAGATGGTGGTCGTATTTCAATTGGAGCTTTGTCTTTGGGAATTGCAAAAGGAGCGTACGAAGCAGCCTTGAAATATTCAAAAGAAAGAGTACAGTTTGGAAAGCCAATTAGCGAGTTTCAAGCGATTGGATTTAAGTTAGCTGATATGGCTACTGAAATTGAAGCTTCTGAATTGTTGTTACACAAAGCAGCGTTTTTGAAAAACAACAACAAACCAATGACTAAATTAGGAGCAATGGCAAAAATGTACGCTTCTGAAGTATGTGTGAAGGTTTCTACAGATGCAATCCAAATCCATGGAGGTTACGGATATACCAAAGATTTTCCAGTAGAGAAATTCTTCCGTGACTCTAAATTATGTACAATTGGAGAAGGAACAACAGAGATTCAAAAATTAGTAATCTCTCGTCAAATTTTAAAAGACTAAGTAAGTTTATAACTACCATAAAAAAAGCCAACCGTACGGTTGGCTTTTTTTTATGTAATCTCAGTTGTGGTATTTTCTTTTTGTTCACTGAATTTGGTAACCATCATACTCAAAGCGCCATCTCCAGCTATGTTACAGGCTGTACCAAAGCTGTCTTGCAAAGCAAAAATCGTTAATGTCAAGGCAATTCCCGCATCATCGAAGCCCAAGACCGAGGTGATAATTCCCAAGGAGGCCATAACGGTACCTCCTGGTACTCCGGGTGCTCCAATAGCAAAAATGCCCAGTAATAGAATGAAGACAACAAGCGTTCCTACCTCGGGAATAGATCCATATAATACACGGGAAACCGTCATAACAAAAAATACTTCGGTCAACACAGAACCACAGAGGTGAATATTCGAAAAGAAAGGAATCGTAAAATTGGTGATTTCGGGTTTTAATACTTTACTCTTATGTGCTGATTGAAGGGCAACTCCCAAAGTTGCTGCGGAAGACATGGTACCAACGGCTGTTAGATATGCTGGGCCATAGTGTTTGAGAACCTCCCATGGATTTTTTTTGGAGTAAATACCTGCAAGGGTAAATAAAATCGCCAACCAAACAAAATGAGCGACAAGGACAATCAAAATAACCTGAAGAAAAACAGGAAGTTGCGATTGAATGGATCCTTCATAACTCAAGATGGCAAAATTACTCATAATGTAAAAAGGCAAAATGGGAATCAGAATGCGATTGACCAGGAGCAAAACAATGTCTTTGAATTGGTCAAAGACGTTTTCTAAGGGTTTAGATTGAATCCACAAAATACCTATGCCAATCATCAAAGCAAGTGTTAGTGCGGTCATAACTCCAAATACAGGAGGGATATCTAGCTTAAATAGCATCTCAGGAAGTTCTTTGAGTTCCGAGGTTGTGTCGGCAATATTCAGTCTTGGGATAAGTTCAAATCCCAATGATGCACTAAAGAAACCAGCACCTATACTCGATAGATAGGCTATGATCACAGAAAAACTAATGATTCGAAGAGAATCTCGTTGTAGTTTAGTGATGGAGGATACCACAAAGCCTAAAATAATTAAAGGGACTAGAAAGAGAATGAGCTGACCTAAAATATGCCTTGTTGATAAAATAATTTGCAAGAGCGCATCATTTAAATAACGCCCAATGAGTAGCCCGACTACTACACCCAGTAATAAGCGGAACATTGTATTGTTTCGTATTTTTTGCATGGTTGCTTTTTGAATTGAATGTAAAAGTAAAAACCAAAGGGTGTTTTTAGGGAAGAAAACAGAAAATATACCATATAGATGGTAGCAGTAATCAAGAGGGATAGTACATCTTCTTACGCTAATCAAATAATAGTTTGTGAGTGTTTTAAAAATCAAAAAAGAGTTTCCTTTAGCAAGGAGATTTTGAATTTAAAGCAGATACATCCAAGGAGATTTTATCCTTTTACACCTCTATATTTACCGTTCGCACAGCTAAATTAACCGTTCACGCACCTTGTTTTTTCGAAGCGACAGACATGCCTTAGGTTTGTGGAGTAATTTAGATCAAAGACGAATGAAAATACTGGTTTGCTTGCTGTTGTTCGTGGGATGGAGTACGTTAGTTGCTCAAGAAATACAGCTATCGCCTCATTTTTTGTTCAACAACCTCAATGTGTTGATTAGTACCATTCAGGAAGACCCTGAAAAAGCTGAACAATTTGCGCGTAGCTTTTCAAAAATATACCGCTATGTCTTAGCGCGATTGGATGAATCGTCATGTGTCTTATCAGATGAGTTGGCGTTTATTCAGGATTATCTCTGGAAATTTTTGAAAAAGTAGAATTGAAAAACAGTTTTATTATTTTTGTTACCAGTTTTGATCACTATGCAATTAAGGCTTTTAAATTAAATAGCATTGACTATCTATTAAACCCTATTGAACCTTCGGACTTGTTAGGAGCGATTAACAAGTTTAAAACGCAAGTTGTTCAGGCCAAACAAAAAGTTGATGCCTTGCGACATTCCTTACTAGGGCCAAGCTATCCCAAGCGATTGATGATTAAGTTTGGCATGCAGATCAAAATGATTTTGGTAGAAGATGTGGTTTGTTTTTACAGAGAAGATCGTGGGCTGTATATTGCAACGTGTGAAGGGAAGCGCTATCTGTTGGATGAACCTTCCATCGATGCAATTTTGAAAATAATTGACCCCGCCAAGTTCTTTCGCGTGAATCGCTTTCAGGTGATTGCTATTGAATATATTGAACAAATGGCACAAATGTCCATCTCTCGATTGAAATTGACCTTATTCAATTATCAAGAGGAAGTTATTGTCAGTCGCGAACGCGTGCAAGCGTTTAAAATGTGGTTGGGGAGTAATTGACAGTTGACGATTTACAGCTGACGATAAATCACACAGCTTCAAAAGAACACGGGAATAAAAACAAAATAAAAAAACTTTTTTTGTTGTGTTGTATAAAAAAAGTTTTACTTTTGCATCACCAAATGAGAGGAGGTGTATGAAAACATGTTGATCATTCCAATTAAAGACGGAGAAAATATTGATAGAGCACTAAAGCGCTACAAGAGAAAATTTGACAGAACAGGTACGTTACGTCAATTAAGATCTCGTCAAGCTTTCCACAAACCGTCTGTTGTCAAAAGAGACAAAATGCAAAAAGCACAGTATATCCAACACTTAAGAGATTCAGTAGAAATCTAGACTTAAACGTAGGATTAAAGTATAAGGCCGTTGTAATAAAGTATTATCTTTGTTACAACGGTTTTTTTATGGATAAAAATTTAGCTAAATTTCTGGAGTACTTGGCGAAGGAGAAGAATTATTCCTCCCATACGATTGCGGCATATCAACGTGATATTGCTGCTTTTTTAGTTGAGGTAGGAGAACGTGAGGAGGATTATTTGACCATCAAATACGATGTGGTGCGTTTGTGGATTGTAGCGTTGATGGAAACGGGAATCAGCAAGCGATCGATCAACCGAAAGATGAGTGCGCTGAAAGCGTTTTATAAATTTTTGATGAAAATTGGCGTGGTGGAGGTAAGTCCACTACAGCAACATAAAACCTTAAAGGTTGAAAAGAAGTTGCAGTTGCCTTTTTCCGTAGCAGAAGTAGCGGAAGTTCGTACTACATTAGAAAGTCAAGAGGGGTTTGATGCGCTTCGCGATTTGGTTATTGTGGAGATGTTGTACTGTTTGGGGTTGCGTCGAAGCGAGCTCTGTGGAGTACAGGTAGCGGATGTCGACTTTTATACGCGGATGATTCGCATTACAGGTAAGGGAAATAAGGTGCGTTATGTACCTATGATTGATAGTTTGCAAGTGCTGTTAAAACGTTATCTCGCTGAGCGTGCGGATGTTTTGCGGGGTCTCCAAGAAATTAACTATTTTTTAATAGAGGAAAGGGGGACTAAAGTTGATGAAATATTTGTTTATCGGGTGATTAATTCCTATTTTAGTAAGACAACAACAAAGGAGAAAAATAGTCCGCATATGTTGAGGCATGCATTTGCTACTCATCTTTTAGAAAACGGGGCGGATATCAATTCAATCAAAGAGTTGATGGGGCATCAAAGTCTAGCATCAACGGAGGTATACGCACATGTTAATCTAAAGGAATTGAAAGATACTTATATGAAGACTCATCCTAGGTTGAGGAAAAAAAAATAGAAGAACCTTAAAAACAGAGCGTTATGAAAGTAAACATTCAAGCAGTTAATTTTAATGCGGATCGCAAGTTGGTCGATTTTATCAACGAGAGAATGCTTAAAGTGAGTAAATTTTACGATAAAGTGATTTCAGCAGACGTATTTTTAAAAGTTGAAAATACCAATGACAAAGAAAACAAGACAGTTGAGGTTAAATTATTAGTTCCCGGAGATGATATCATTGCTAAAAAAACGTGCAAAACGTTTGAGGAAGGAGTTGATCTTGGTGTAGATGCAATCGAACGCATGGTTGTGAAGTACAAAGAGAAAATGAAAGCACATTAATGTAAAAAAATCAGTAAATTGTTTTTTTTAATCAATAAAATATATACATTTGCAGTCCGTTAGAAATAGCGGACTTTTTCTATTGAGTCAAATGCCGGTGTAGCTCAGTTGGCTAGAGCAGCTGATTTGTAATCAGCAGGTCGTGGGTTCGAGTCCCTCCATCGGCTCAAAGAAAGAGATTAAAAACCAAAGGTTTGAGGGGAGATACTCAAGCGGCCAACGAGGACGGACTGTAAATCCGTTGGGAAACCTTCGCAGGTTCGAATCCTGCTCTCCCCACGACTAAATATAAAAATGCATAAGCCGGTGTAGCTCAGGGGTAG
>JASLHL010000248.1 GCA_030152225.1 Flavobacterium sp.
GGTTAGTCCCGTGAAACTAAGTAAAAATAAAGTGTAAAGTATTTTCTTCATAGGTTGTAAATAAAAAATTACAGCCAATATAACTATTCGCTGTAATTTTCTGGTGTATGGTTTATATTATAAATCAAATTTAATTCCCAACGTAAATTTTGGCTGGTAGTATTCCATTTGTTTAACGCGATTACTCACGCCTTGATAGTAGCGCAACGGTTGATTCGTCAGGTTATTCGCTTCGGCAAATACGCGTAAATATTTGGTTATTTTATAAGATGCATTAGCATCTAAGAACAATTGCTTGTCGTAATAGCTATCTTCAAAGCTATTTCCTCCTAAGGCATCTAAATAATCAGATGAATAGTTCAATGAGATACGAGCAGAAAAGCGCTCATTTTCCCACGATAGCGATCCATTAAACATATGCGGAGCTGATCCTGGTAATTCCATGTTTTTGCGTACTTCTCCATCGGCATTGGTAATTCCCTTGGCCTCTGAATGCGTATAGGTATAATTGACATAAACGCCTAACCCTTTAAAGAATTTCCCAGGAATGAAATCAAGCTGTCTTTGAAAAGCCACCTCAACGCCAAATAGATTCACCTGATCTCCATTGCGCTGTTGGGTAAACTTCCACTTGTCTCCAGCTTTGATTGGGTTTACTTGATCAGGGAAAGTAGCGTCAAAGTTCTCCTTTGTAAACGAATCTGAATGATAGGTATAAATAAAGTCATTTAAGTTTTTATAAAACACGCCAGCAGAGAACATCCCTACGGATTCAAAATATTTTTCTGCCATCAAATCGAAGTTATACGCATAGGTTGCTTTTAGATCTGGATTTCCAGCTGCCACCACATTATCTTGAGAGATCACGCTAATATAAGGGGCTAATGCATAATAATCAGGTCTTGCTAAGGCTGTAGTAAAAGCCGCTCTGTAAATCCAATCCTGGTCTGTGGTGTATTTAAAGGTCAAGCTCGGCATGACGTTGGTATAGCTGTTGGTATTGTTTACCTCTCCTACTAAATCGCTTTCATCTACAATGTGATTTCCTGTATAGTCAATACTTGTATGCTCTACACGTGCCCCTACAATCATCGACAGTTTTTCGTTAAAGTCTTGATCCCAACGGATATACCCTGCATAAATTTTTTCTTTGGCTTTGTAATTCAAGGCTAGATATTCTTCGGGCTTGGCTTCTTTTTCAAACAAACTGGCATTATTCAAATCTAATCCTCCTAGGTATTCTTTGGTTGCAAAATAACCTGGCACATACTTACTACCTGGCTGAAAACTAGCACCATCGTAATAATTATGAGGAACATCAACTAGGTTTCCAATGGCATTGGGAGCAATGGGTGTATACTCGTAGAACATATTATCGCGTTCTTTGTCTTTTAAACGCAAGCGACCACCAAAACGCAGGCGTCCTTTTTGATCTTCAATTACAGAAAACGGAATTCTAAAATTCAATTTTGCTCCAAACTCACTGTCTTTTGTAAAGTTGTGGTTTTCGGTTAGCTTTCTAAAGCTGAAGTTTTCTGGTGTATCTTTTGTTGCTGTGATTAAGGGAAAGTCTCCATTAGACAAATCCTCAACCATGGCTACTTTCTTATTTTGGAAATCCAAATAACGCTCTCCTGGACGATCTTCGGATGCACGGGAATAGTTCACCGACCAATCCATATCTAAATTACTCGACCACAAATGCTCTCCGCTCAACGCATAGTGCTGTACGCGCTGATCTTCTAATCGCGTATTTTTATTGCGGTTATTGTCAATTCCCCCTTTTGTTTCTCTGCGGATATCTCCTTTGTAGCCTACAATATTGTTTTCCGCATCGTATTCGGGTGTAATGCTTCTATAACGCACACGGTATCTGTTTTCTCTATCATCTCTCCAGTTGTACATGGCACTGGCATAAATCGTGTGGTTGTCGTTAATTTTGTAGTCAAAAGCTCCTGAGAAACTGCGACGCACGCGTTGAACATCATATTTTCTGATGTCATACTCACTGATATACACATTATTGTGCTCGTCTTGACTCCAAACGCCTTCGACGTTGTCCGAACCAAAGTTATTGCTGTTGTACGATCCACTTAAAATCATTCCGAATTTAGAATCTAAAAAGCGATTGCCATAAACAAAACTACCAATATAGTTTCCTTTTTCTCTAATGGGATTATATCCTCCTGCAACGGTAGCAGAAATGCGTTCTCCATAAGGGGAAGCACGGGTAATCAAATCAACAGATCCTCCAATGGCATCTGCATCCATATCAGGGGTTAGTGTTTTATTGACTTCGATGGAGGAAATCATATCCGACGGAATTAAGTCCATCTGTACATTTCTATTGTCTCCTTCTGCTGATGGAATGCGATCTCCATTTAAGGTTACGGAATTTAAACTCGATGCCAATCCTCGGATTACGATGTTACGGGCTTCGCCTTGGTCATTTTGCATGGTAATCCCCGGTACGCGTTTTAATGCATCTCCAATATTAGAATCGGGGAAACGCCCCACTTGATCTGCAGAAATCACGTTGGTTACATTGGCGTTGTTTTTTTGTTGGTTTAACGCTTTGGCTTGTCCTTTCAAACGGTCTCCAATAATAACAATCCCCTCTAGGGTTTGAATATCAGTAGATAAACTTAAATTGACTACGGTATTTTGTCCTGCAACAACCTCAACCTCTTGTTCAATAGGTGCATACCCCATATAACTAACCGATAGGGTATACTGTCCGCCTGGTATATTTAAAAATTCAAAGTAACCATTGGTATTACTAATCGTGTATTGTTTTCCGTTATCTAACAATACAGCAGCCCCAGGTAGTGAGCTCTTATCTGTAACATCAATAACTCTTCCGGATACAATACCGTGTTTTTTATCCGCTTGTTGTGCCTGTAAGGTCCAAGCCAAACAAAGGGTAAAAAAGAATAATAAGTACTTTACTTTCATAATTATCACATTGATTTGTTTTGAAAGCAAACTTAATTCTACCCCTACGAAATTGTGTTTCTATATCGTTATGATTGTGTTACGGTTATCGGTTGACAGTGGACAGTGTATCTCAAACCGCGCAAAGAACAAAGAACAAAGAACAATTCGTTGCGATTTCCCATTTATCTCACTTTGTTTTTTATTTGTTTTAGTGTTCGATGAATCTTCACTTCGTTACGATTTCCCATTTCCCATCTCCCATCTCCCATCTCCCATCTCCCATAACCAAAAAAAAAAAGAGGCTATGCTTGGCATAACCTCTTTTTATTTCGTAAAATCAAATTTTACATTTGACTTTCTTCTAATTGCTGTTTTTTAGCTTTCTTCTCTTTTAAAAACTCAATTGTTCCTCCAGTTGCCC
>JASLHL010000266.1 GCA_030152225.1 Flavobacterium sp.
GTTATTTACCCGAAAAATTGTCTAATGGAGATGAAAACAACATTGTAATTCAGCTCAAAAATAGCTATCCCTTTAGCGTAAGTTGCGAGATTATTGATGAGATCCCGGTTCAATTTCAAGTACGCGATTTCGCTATGCAGCAAAAACTAAAAGCTAATCAAGAAAAGAAACTACACTATAGCCTTACACCTAAAAAACGAGGAGAATATCACTATGGACGTCTAAACATCTATGTAAGCTCGCCCTTGAAACTCATCGCCAAACGCTATATTTTCTCAGAAGGACAAGCCCTTGCCTGTTATCCTTCCTTTATTCAGATGCGCAAGTACGATTTGATCGCCTTTGCCAAAAATAAATATGCCTTTGGATTAAAAAAGCTGAGAAAAATAGGTAATACAACCGAGTTTGAACAGATCAAAGAATACGTATCTGGCGATGATATACGCACCATCAACTGGAAAGCAACAGCCAAGAAAAACGCACTCATGGTCAATCAATTTCTCGATGAAAACACAGAAACGGTTTATACCATTCTCGATAAAGGACGCTTGATGCAAATGCCTTTTGATGGTATGACGCTTCTTGATTACGCGATTAACTCCTCCTTAGCTATTTCCAATGTTGTTTTAAAAAAGAACGATCGCGTTGGCCTGTTGAGCTTTTCAAAAAAAGTAGAAAACACCGTTGCCGCATCCAACAAAAAAACGCATTTACAGCAGATTATCACCAAATTATACAACCTACAAACCAACTTTAGCGAAAGTGATTTTGGTTCCCTCTACAGTACGGTCAAACAAACCATTACGCACCGAAGTTTACTGCTGTTGTACACCAATTTTGAATCCCTTTCGAGCTTACATCGCCAACTGCCCTATTTGCGTGCATTGGCCAAAAATCACGTTTTAGTAGTGATCTTTTTTGAAAATACCGAGCTTAAAGCACTCACCCAAAAGCAAGTAAAAAATACCGATGATATTATAGACAAAATTATTGCGGAAAAATTTAACTTTGAAAAGCGATTAATCGCCAGCGAATTGACAAAATACGGCATACAGAGTATCCTGACTACGCCTCAAAATTTATCGATTGAAACGATTAATATGTATCTAAAAATCAAAGCAAAAGGGTTCTAAACTATGAGTATAAAGAAAATAGAAAGCGCACAAAATCCACTGATAAAATCCATTCTTCAACTACAAGAAAAATCGAGAAATCGCAAGAAAGAAGGGCTCTTCATCATTGAAGGCGTGCGTGAAATCGAACTAGCACAGGCTGGAAAATACCAATTGGAAACGATTTTATTTTGTTCAGACATCCTTGGTTTTGATCAGGTAGCGCCTTTTGTAACGCCAACGACCACCTGTATAGCGATCAGCAAAGACATCTATCAAAAATTAGCGTATCGCGATTCCACCGAAGGTATACTTGCACTTGCAAAAGTAAAGACACATGCATTAAGCGAGCTCAAATTACCTCCTAATCCGCTAATTTTAGTAGCCGAAGCAACCGAAAAGCCAGGAAATATTGGCGCCATGTTGCGTACAGCAGATGCTGCACATATTGATGCGGTTATTATTGCCAATCCCAAAACGGATTTATACAACCCCAATATTATACGATCTAGCGTAGGCTGCTTGTTTACCAATCAAATTGCTGTTGGTACTACCGAAGAAGTAATTGCCTTTCTAAAAGCGCAAGGCGTGCACACCTATGCTGCTACCTTACAGAATTCATGTAGCTATCACACCCAAGATTACACCACGCCAACTGCTTTTATCGTCGGAACAGAATCGACGGGATTAACAGCACCTTGGCGCGAAAGCAGTACGCAAAACATTATTATTCCCATGAGTGGAACCATTGATTCGATGAATGTATCCGTGGCAGCATCCATTTTGCTCTTTGAAGCAAAAAGACAACGCAATTTTGAGTAAAACCAAAAGATGCACCAATTGCGCTCCAAAAAAGACCTATTATTCAAAAAAATAACTATTCACGGGACAAATTATCACGCATCCTAGCAATAATATACCCAGACTATCGTTTTAGTAGAAAGAATTAAAATGTTAATCTCGCTTTGTGGAACGCATTTTTTATTTATATTTGATTTTTATTAAATTTTCCTTAACATTTAAAACTTAACTAAGAAGTGATATGAAAAGAAGCAACGCATTATTCAAATTATTCATCCTTACTATACTCCTTTCTTTTACGAACACCGCTTTTGCACAGTACAACTACCACGAACGCCTTCACTACAACTACCCGTGGAAAGTAAACGTACAAATGAGTATGCTAAACAACAATTTCGATTGGGATGATGCAACTAATTTTGATGAGCTGAAAGCCGCTTCTTTACCTAAGTTCTCGGTGGAGTACTATGCAGGAAGTAATATTAGCTTTAAACTTGGTCTTTTGTCTAGCGAAGTAAAAGCCGATGATCTTGTAAACGGAAAGGTAGCCCAAGATAAATTTAGTGTACTTGCCGTAGATGCAACCATGGTATACAGTTTAGGAGGATTGTTCAATATTCCAATCGTAGATCCCTATGTACAAACAGGATTAGGTTATACGCACTTCAACAAAGACGACAAAGCGATGTTTAATTTAGGAGGTGGACTAAACATTTGGTTATCGGATACCAAGCTTTTTAAAACAGGGCAATACAACCGCGATTTATTAATCAATCGCTTTGGTCTGAATTTAGAAGTACTAGGTAAAAAGAATTTAAGTGGTGGACCAGGAAGTAACCTTCAAATCAATGGAGGGGTATTCTTTGTATTCTAAAATAAAACAAACCAATCATACAAAGGCGAATAGTTGTTGAACTATTCGCCTTTTATCTTTTACGCTCCCCTTTTTACGTCCAAAAAAAACCTTTTTTTTTCCTTTGTACACGGGCTCGAAAGGCTTGCATATAAAGGCTTTTTTTCTTAACTTTAATCTAACGTTATTGATTAATAGTAGTATGACAGAAGCTGAAATTGAATTAGAAAATAAAGCAATAGCAAAAGAATATAAAGAGTTACTGAAGATCAGTTATCAAACTTTATCCGATGCAGATAAAAAATTAATTAGAAAAGCGTTTGACGTTGCTGTTGAAGCACATAAAGATCAACGCAGAAAATCAGGAGAGGCTTACATCTTTCACCCGATTGCCGTAGCGAAGATTGTCGCTTCTGAAATTGGGTTGGGTGCTACTTCCATCGCGGCTGCTTTGATGCACGATGTTGTGGAAGACACGGCAATCACGGTAGAGCAAATTGAGGAGTGGTTTAACCCCAAAATAGCGAAAATTGTTGAGGGATTGACCAAGATGGGAATGCTTGAACCTGATTCTCATATTTCGATGCAAGCGGAGAACTACCGCAAGATGTTGTTGACCTTAAACGACGATGTTCGCGTGATCCTCATTAAGATTGCGGACCGCTTACACAACATGCAAACCATGGAGAGTATGGTCGATTACAAGCAGGCAAAAATTGCCTCAGAAACCTTGTACATCTATGCTCCCCTTGCCCATCGTTTAGGCTTGTTCAACATCAAGACCAAATTGGAAGACTTGGGGCTTAAATACACGGAACCAGAGGTGTATAAAGACATCGTAAACAAGATGAAAGAAACCAAAGAAGAGCAAGAAGCTTATATCAAATCGGTTTCTGACATTTTACGGGAGTCCTTGGATGAAGAACACATCGAATACTCGATGAAAGGCCGTCCGAAGTCTATCTATTCCATCCGCCGTAAAATGAAGGCTCAGAACGTAACTTTTGACGAAGTATACGACAAATTTGCCCTGCGCATCATTTACAAATCCACGCCACACGAGGAGAAATTTGTTGCGTGGAAGATTTACTCCATTGTAACGGATCACTTTCGCCCAAGCCCCAGTCGCTTGCGCGACTGGATCTCATCACCAAAATCGACGGGATATGAAGCTCTTCACATCACGGTAATGGGACCTAAAGGGCGTTGGGTAGAGATCCAAATCCGCAGTGAACGCATGGATGAAATAGCAGAACAAGGCTATGCAGCTCATTACAAATACAAACAAGGTGTTACAGAAGAAAACAGCCTAGACCTTTGGTTAAATCAGCTAAAAGAAGCCTTAGAAAACGCAGAAACCAATGCGGTAGATTTTGTTGAAGACTTCAAGCTGAGTTTATATGCCAAAGAAATCTATGTCTTTACACCAAAAGGAGAGATAAAAT
>JASLHL010000315.1 GCA_030152225.1 Flavobacterium sp.
GCCTTTCTCAAATAAACTAACAATCTCGCGCTTAAATTCTTCTGAATAAATACGATTTTTTTTAATTTGTTGAACGTTGACTTTCATAGGAAAATTGAATTTTTATGGTCAACCTATGTCAGGGACGTACACCACTCACCACTCACCACTCACCACTCACCACTTACCACTCACCACTTACCAATCAAAAAAAACGCAAAAGGAATAAACCTTTTGCGCTTCCGTTTTAGATTGACTGCTTTGATACTGACGTTTTGTGTAAAACGCCTTACTAAACAGCTATTCTCTTTTTATAGCAATTTTTATTTTCTAACTAATTTAGGATATAGGAACAGTTACGGTTAACTGTAAACTAACAACTGCGAATTATCGAATGTAAATCACACACCGTCAACCGTAATTTGTACACTATAAAACATTACAATAGCTTGTGTTTTTTAGGATAGAGGTAACGAGTAAACTGTTTGTTTAAACCGTCAACTGTAAACCTTACACTATCTCCATTCCAACTCGCCGTTTTCTAGCACGACAAAAGTAAACTCATAGAAATTGGTGGTTGTAGATCTTGCATGATGTTGTACGGATTCACCTACTTTTTTCGCATGTAGCGTTAGGGATTCGCCTATTTTATTTGATCCTTTCGCTGTGAAGCGATAGCTGTGTAGGATAAAGTTATCATAGGTTTCATCGCTATTTTCTGGATATTCTTCCATTACAAGCTTTACCGCTTTGATGAAGTTGTCATACTTTTTACTGTAATCAATATCCTTGATTTTAAACGTATTTGATTTTCTTTCTTCTGCTGCTTTTTTGATGTGATCAATTTGAAGCATCAGTTTGATTTCTCTTTTTTCCTGTAGTCCGTTTTTGAAATCGTAGTTTTGGGTGTATTCTTTGTCATCTTCCCAAAAAGTAATCATAATATCACTTAATCTCGTATCTAATTTAGGTGTGGATAGCAAGAGATCCGTAACGGCTAAATCTGGAGAGAAGGCTTTTTCTACTTCTGCTTTTATTGCAGCAGTATTATTCTCCTCTTGTAAGTGAATGGTTGAATCTCCACATGATATGGCTAAAAAGGCAATAAGACTACCAATAAGTGCAACTGATTTTTTCATTTTATAATTTTTTTTGATGTTCCTGATTATAAGTGAAAAGTCAATAAATAAAACGGTCCGATTTTCTCGTTTTTCGTTTGATTCACAAGATAAACGACAGTTTTTCATTCTTTCTGTGACTTTTTACATAAAAAAGGGGTTTAGCTAAAGAAAAAAGGGGACTAAAACGTCATACCGCTTTGTGGAAACAACGGTGTACTAATTTTTGTGTACGATTTATACTTTAGCTTTTGCAAAGGTAGGTAGATTAGAAAAAAATGAAAGAGGTTGTTTATATTCGCGACGCATCAATCAATATTCGTCCCTTCTGACAGATTATCCGTTCAAATAGCGCTTAGGATATGCTTTGGATATAGGAGAGAATCAGTTCTTTTTTGCGCTCTGATACGGGAATAGTCGTTTGATCCGTTAATTCGAGATAGCCTTCCTTATAGTATTTACTGATAAAAGCTGTATTAACCAAGTACGATTGATGACAGCGTATAAAATGAGCGGGAATTAATAAATCTTCATATTCTTTGAGGACCTTAGAGACCATGAGTTTGTCTCCATTGACCAGATAAAAGGTCGTATAGCCTTTGTCACTTTGACAATAGACGATATCGGCAATACAAACAATTTGCGTAAAGTGAAAGGTCTTTAAGGCCAATCGCTTGGGTGGATGTGGGGTCTGTAACTGATCGAGGGCTACCTGAATTTGCGCTTCTTCATAAACGTGGGTGTTTCGCTTTTGGTAACAGCGGTCAATGGCTTGTGTAAATTCTCGATCGTCTATGGGTTTGACGATATAGCCCAGCGCTCCTAGATTCAGTGCTTTAATGGCATATTGACTATAAGCGGTTATGAATATCAATTGCGTATGTGGCAGGTTAAGGCGTTGTAATAGCTCAAAACTCGTTCCATCCTTTAGCTGGATATCCGCCAAAATTAAATCAGGCTGTTGGGCCATTATTTCAGGATAAGCCTTGGCTATAGCATCGGCATACCCAACCACTTGGAGGTAGGGAATGTCTACCACTAAGGATAGAATGTATTTTAAAATAGCAACTTCGTCTTCGAGAATATATACTTTCATAGGATTAAATTAAAGGTAAAGAAGTGGAATACACAAAACAACTTCGACCCCACTGCCAGAAGAGGTGTCTGTAAGGGGGGATAGTTTGAAAAAAGCGCGTTGTTTTTTGGCTCCAAATAAAACATCCAAACGCTCCTGTGTAATAATCTGCGATAGGGATTGTTTCTGTGTGCTGGTTGATTCACCGTCAAATCCACGTCCATTATCGCGAATATAGAGGTAGAGTTGTTCGTCTTTTTCCTCTACAGTAAGGGTTAGTAACCCGCGATAGCTTAGGTTCTTAAACCCGTGTTCAATGGCGTTTTCAATAAAGGGCTGTATGAGCATGGGAGGAATTAATAGTTCATCCAAAGCAATTGTGTCGGTGTGTATTTCATAGTCAAAAGAATCGTTATAGCGCATTTGTTGTACTTGGAGGTAATTTTCTACGGCGTTTAAATCATCCGCTAAGGCAACAAAATCATGGCGATTGAGTTCGAGAATATGGCGCATTAACTTAGAAAGTGCAAGCAAATAGCGATTGGCTTTTGTCTTGTTTTCTTGGTTGATAAACCCTTGTAAATTCGCTATAGCGTTGTAAATAAAATGGGGGTTGAGTTGCACTTGTAGCATGCGCTGTTCCAATTCCATCTTTTTATTTTGCATGGTAAGTCGCTTGTTTTTCTCACTTAATAACCGCTGACGATAGAGGATTAATCCATATAAAAGAGCACCTATAACAAAGAGAACCGCTAAAAGAGTAATCCAACGTTGTTGTTGAAAGTTCTTTTGTTGAAGTTGAAAGTTGTCTTTAAGCGTCGTAATTTCTATGTCCTTTTGCTTGGTTTGATATTGGATTTCCAGCTCATGGAGTTTATTGGCATTTACTTTTTCTTTCATTCGCGTCACATGGGCGAAAGAGGAATCCAAGGCAATCAGCGCTTGTTGGTAGTCGCCTTTTAGTTTATACACATGGCTTAGTCCACCATAGAGTTGATTCTGCTCCTGAATTTTCATTTGTTCCGCGAGTGCAATCCCTTCTTTGTAGTAGTGAATAGCGGCGTCCCATTGTTTATTTCGCTCAAAACTCGTGGCTAAATTGTTGTAAACGATAGGGTGGAGTTGATTGGCTTTTTGACTGTAATGGAAATAGCGCTTGCTACTGTTTAAAGCTTCTTCATAGCTTCCAATTAGCGCAAAATAACGCGCCTCCATATCGAAATAGCGCATTTTGGCAATTTCGTCTTTCGAGCCTTTTAAAAGGGTTTTTAACTGCTGTAAGTTGTGAAAAGCCTGGTCGCGATCTTGTGATTCGGCCGCAAGTAAAAAGGAAATATCGTAAAAGCGAGATTGAATCACGCGATGGTCTTTGAAGGGGTGCTTGTCGAAATACAATTCGGTGTATTTGACCGAACGAGCAAGATCTCGATTTAAGAAATAGGCCTTTGCCAATACATCGTAGAGCTGATAATCCAAAATCGTAGACGTTTTATGTACCTCTTCCAATTCGGTGTAAAGCAGTTCCATAAAATCCAAAGAAGCCACGCGTTTGTGTTTGATCTCTTGGTTTAATTGGGTATAGGTAACCAACCGTTGCCAAGTGATATCTAAGGTTGGATAGGCCTCAAGGATTCGGTTGAAGTAAAAGGCAGCACTATCTTGTTGGGGGCTAGTTGAAAAAAGTAAATGCTTTACATAGGCACCATAGGGAGATTGCGCTAGGGCTTGATCCGGTTGTGCCAAGGCGTCTTCAATGATTTGCTTTCGCTCCAATGTCGGAATAGTATCCAAGCCCAAGTAAAAAGCTAAACTCTCTTGAGCGAGTGTGGGATCTAGGTGTGGATTTCCTTTTGTAACAGGTTCAATCCGTTGTTTCTGTGTACAGCTGAAAACGAATAATAAGGAGAGTAAAAGGAAAATAATACGCATCATGGAACAAACAAAAAAGGAGAAGAAACAGAAAGTTGTGCTTTTATTGCGAATAAAGCATAAATAAAACATGATTCTATCGCCAATAGTTATAGGGTGCAAACATAAATCTTATTCTTAAAATAATTTTACTTAATTTTTAAAAATTGGTCCTTGATGTTTCATTTAAACCTAAAAAAAGCATTGTTTTATGCTGTGAATTGGGCTTTAGTCTGTTGAATTTGAAAAGAATAGGAGGGTAATAGCAGGGAATAGAACAGCAGGAGCACAAGATAAAAAGGGATTTAGTAACTTTGGGAAAAAGGAATTTCGGTCATGTTTAGGCATCAAGGAAAAAATCGCGCTTATTCGCACAATCTCAAATTAGCATCCCTCTTATCAGGTGTTGCGGGAATTGTCAATAGTATTGGGGTGTTGGGGTTGAGTACGTTGACCACCAATGTAACGGGACATTTTGCCTTTTTTGCAGAAGAAGTAACGGAAGAGAATTACAGCCGCGCGATGGTGTATTTAATTTATACCTTTTTCTTTCTATTGGGATCCTTTGTGTCGAGTCTGATTATGGAATGGGTGTTGAAACACAAACCAGAGGTGTCTTATGTTATTCCCATTTTGATTGAAGTGGCCCTATTGGTAGGGATTAGTTTAGTCGATTTATTCTTTGAAGGAGCCTTGATTAAGTACAGCGTGTTTTGCGCCTTGGCCTTATTGTTCTCCATGGGGTTGCAAAACTCTTTAGTAACCCGGGTTTCAGGTGCTGTTGTGCGAACTACCCACTTAACAGGGTTGTTTACCGATTTGGGTATTGTGCTCTCTCAGTTGTTTTTTTACAAGAATCGCGCAGAACGCGTGCGCTTGTTTCGCAGTATCTTTTTAATGCTCGCCATTATTGGTTGTTTTTTCATCGGCTGTGTAGCGGGTGGCTTCTTGTACTTCCATTACCAATTCAAAACGCTACTGCTAGCCGCTATGTTGTTGCTGTTTGCTTTGTGGTATGACCAATTGCTGATGAGCTACTATACACTAAGACGCAGAATCCAAAAACGCTATTGGTGAGTGGGGAGTTTTTTGTTCTTTGTTTTTTGTTCTTTGCTCGCTGCACTTTGTTATTTGTTCTTGGCGTGGTTTGTAAATAGTAAATGGTAAATAGTAAATAGTAAATGGTAAATGGTAAATAGTAAATGGTAAATAGTAAATGGTAAATAGTAAATGGTAAATAGTAAATAGTAAATGGTAA
>JASLHL010000024.1 GCA_030152225.1 Flavobacterium sp.
GTTTTATAAAAACAAAAAGACCCGCTCTAACGGGTCTTCTTGTGTATTATAATTGTGTCATGGTAACTAAATTAACAGACGGTATTTTAACGTGTTGTACTCCATCGCTAAAAATATAATGGTTCACCTGCTGCTTGTCTGAGTAATCCAATGCAATAAGCTTTTTATCGTGGCTCGTTGCTTTTACTTTTCCATTGCATTCTTCTTTATAAGAAACCCTAAACCTTTTTCCTACTAATTCGCAAATGCTAGCCTGATCTAGCTCAAAAATCTCATTTGAGGTCATATTTTAAATTTTAAATTACACACCTGACAAGATACGAAAAATAAACGCCTAAACCAATTAACAAGTAACAAACAAACTAATAACAAATAAGTTAGCTAAAAAATAACGCCTTATACTCTAGTTTATTTCACTGCTACTCGCTCTAGATTTCAACAGCATTTTTCTCTAGTTGTACTAAAATAAAGTACCTTTGTAAGCCAATTCATCCACCCTATTATGAAGCATTCGACTCCTAATTTGACAACAATTGAACTCAAGAATTTTGTTCCGTGCAAAGATTTTAAAACCTCCATTTCTTTTTATACCCAACTGGGCTTTACGATCCTTTGGCAAGACGAACAGTTGTGTTTACTAGCGTTGGGACAAACCAAATTTTTTTTGCAAAACTTTTATGTCAAAGCGCTAGCCGAAAACTATATGTTACACTTACACGTAGAGAATGCAGATGACTGGTATCAACACATCCAAGACTTACATCTTGACGAGGTTTTTGCTATTAACGTAACTCCCCCGGAGGATCGTCAATGGAATATGCGCGACTTTGTCCTACTTGATCCTTCTGGTGTGCTTTGGCGTATTGGTCACAACATCTAGTTTCTTTTACTTTTTTTGCTAAAATAGAATCTATAAAAACTCACAAAAAAATACAACTATTTTATCCTATCCTAGAAAAAACAGGAATTCCTGATACTGTTTTTAGCGATGAATTAGTGTACAATTACCAAACAAGAGAAATATGTTCCACCATACGGGCAACAGGAGCAGTAAAGGATTACCTCAAATTTGTCTACAATGGCAGAAATTATATTGTTCAAGCAGAAATGGATGATTATAAAATCACTTTTACTTTAAATCAAATCTAAAAAATAAAAAAGTCTTTGGTTTCCCAAAGACTTTTTTTATTATTTCGCTTGAATCAATTCATCTAATGACACTCTAAATTTGGAACTATTCCAATCGGCGGCTCTAAATTTCTTTACTACAATATTTCCTTTTTTGTCTATAACATAAGAAGCAGGTAAAGAAGTCGAATACAAAGCTGCTGGAGGACCATCTTGTTGAAAATAGGTCGGTAAGGTATAGCCCTTTTTTTCTTTGAATGCCTTTACTTTATCGGCATCATCCGTTGTAACAAACAAAAAGACAACACTGTCTTTGTAATCGTCATACAGCGCTTGAAAACTAGGTTTTTCAGCAATACACGGTGGGCACCACGTCGCCCAAAAGTTGAGTATCACTACTTTTCCCTTCGTACTTGCAATATCAAATACCCGTCCTTCCTCGTCTAATAAAGTCCATCCCTCTAAACTTACTTGCTCAACATCTTCTTGTTTCTCTAAACTGGGACTCATCGCTATTAGTTGATTTACCCATACCTTAAACGTCGTCCCCAATGGAGTAAATAGCACCACAAAAAGAATCAGGATGAAAACTGCGTTTCCAATCCACCCTTTCTTCTTTTTTTCTCCTTTATTAAACATACCTAATTTTATTTAGCATAAATATATAAACTTTACACCCATAATGCCAAATAAAAATAATTAATTTTAATTTTAATATCTTTTAACCTTTTTTACACAATATATTCACAATTTTATTCCTTAAACATATCATCAAAGGTAATTTCTTTCCTTCCTGGCAATACAATATTTAAAATTATACCAATAATGGAAGCCAATGCCATGCCCTCAATTGACATTAAATCACCAATATGGATCGCTGCACCCCCAATTCCAATGATTAAAATCACAGAAGAGATAATTAAATTGCGTTTTACTTTAAAATCAACTTTATTTTCCACCAACATACGCAATCCACTGGAAGCGATAATTCCAAATAACAAAATGGATACACCGCCCATTACTGGAGCGGGAATCGTAGCGAGTAAAGCGGTAATTTTTCCACAAAATCCAAAGAGGATAGCAAAACAAGCGGCTCCAATAAAAACATAAATACTAAAGGCACGTGTAATGGCTAAAACACCAATATTTTCTCCATACGTTGTATTCGGTGGACCTCCAATCAAGGAGGCTAACATGGTAGCTACACCATCCCCTAACATCGAACGATCTAAACCGGGATCGTTAATTAAATCTTTATTGATTACCTTACTCAACACCAGTTGATGTCCAATATGTTCTGCTATAGGTACAATAGCCACGGGTAACATCACAAAGACGACATAAAGTGTAACCGAAGGTGTATAATCGACAAAAGGAATAGTAAAATTAGGTACTTGAAACCAAGCAGCTTCCATTACAGGAACAAAGTTAACAACGCCCATGGAAGCCGAAAATAAATACCCTCCAATGATGCCAACTAAAACAGGAATAACACTCAAAAATCCCTTGGTAAAAATCGCAGCGATAATTGTAATTGCTAAAGTTACTAATCCGATCGTCACATAAGTAAGGTCATATTCACCTGTGGGATTATTAGTAACCATCCCAACTGCTGTACTTGCTAATCCCAATCCAATCACCATAATCACAGGCCCCACAACAATAGGCGGCAGTAACTTCATCAGCCAATTAGTTCCTGCTTTAGCAATCAAAAGTGCAACGAAAGAATACACCACCCCAACCAAAAAACTCCCCACTAAAAAACTTCCAACAGGTACATCGTTTGTCGTTACTTGTTCCATCGCTTTGATGGCGATAATGGGATTGATAAATGCAAAAGAAGATCCTAAATAAGAAGGAACTTTGCCTCGGGTAATCGCTATAAAAACCAACGTACCAATTCCACTAGATATCAAGGCGATAGCAGGATCCATTCCCGTTAAGGTAGGGACTAAAACCGTTGCGCCAAACATGGCGAACAAGTGTTGAATACTCAATAAAAACCACTGTCCCATTTTGGGTTTTTCATCAATGGCTAAAACAACTTTTTGATCCTGACTGTCATTCATGGTGTTCTCTATTTAAAACAAATGCGAAAATAGGTCATTTTCAAGCAAAAATAAAATAACAGTAGTAATCCGTATTATTTTGAGGCTGTATTTCTAGTGGTTAGATACGTTGCTAGTAGTGCAATCCCCCCTAACACCATCAAGGTAGTAAAGAAACCACCCCAATGGTTCGTATTGATAAAAAAACCGGTGGAACTGCCAATTAACGTAGACCCCATATAGTAGAAAAACCAATACAATGCTGTGGCCGAACTTTTAGCCTTTCCTCCTAACTGTGTAACCACGCGACTCGCAATGGTGTGCCCACTGAAAAAAGCAACAGTAAACAGGGTTAGTCCAACTAAGATCACGACTAAATCAGCGACATACATCAGACCTAGCCCCACTAAAAGCAACCCCAAAGCAAACAGCAATAACTTTTTTGCCGGATAGCGATCAGATAAACGACCTGCTACTAAATTTCCCACAATTCCAAACGCATACATAAGAAAAATTAAGGCAATGAGGTAATGTGGTAGGCTATAAGGAGGGGCTTCTAATTTAAACCCCAAATAGTTGTAAATACTCACGAATGCTCCCATCAAACAAATCGCAACGACATACATCGCCAAGATTTTTTTATTGCTGAAAATGCGTTGCATTTGACGGACTTTCTTATTGAATTTTCCTTTTTCAGGCTCAAAGAAATTTGATTCAGGAAACAAAAAATAGAATACAAGGGCAATCCCCAACGCCAACAGTCCAATCGTCAACACCGCTACTTGCCAATTGTACCACCCACTGACCAAAGCAGCGATAATACGCCCAAACATACCGCCAAACGTATTACCTGCCAAGTAAAAACTAATCGCTGTTCCTATGGATTTCCCATCGATCTCTTCTGCTAAATACGCCAAAGTCACCGCAGATACGCCCGAAATACAAATTCCCTTTAGGAGATTTATATTAATTAACAGCGAAAAATCGGCAACAAAAACAGACACTAAGGTCAATAAAGTAGAGGAAACCAACGAAAACAACATCACGTCTTTTCGAGGATAACGGTCTGCAATAAAAGCAAACAATAGCAAACCAAGGGCCATTCCCAAAGTCGAAGCCGAAACCAAATAGCTACTTTCAGCAGGTGTGATGCTAAAATAATGCGTTATTTCCGACAGGAGCGGTTGATAATTGTAGAGCTGTGCAAAAACAGAAACCCCAATTAAAAAAATCCCCCATTTAATTCGCTTATAACGCACGCTGCCTTTGACCGCTTTCTCCGTATCTTTAAAGTCAATATAGGTCGTTGTTGCCATTTTTATGCTAGAATTTGAAGTAAAGGTAAACTTAAGTTCTAAATTTGTAAAATGGTATTTTTCTATAACATCGATCGATAAAACCGATTACTATATGGAACTCAGACAGCTCAAATATTTTTTAAAAGCAAAGGAATTGCTCAACTTTACCGAAGCAGCAAAGGAACTATACATCACCCAAAGCACCTTGTCTCAGCAAATTAAACAATTAGAAGACGAATTGGGTATCCCTTTATTTGATCGCATTGGCAAACGCGTATCCATCACAGAAGCCGGTGAGCTCTTTGCTACCTATGCGGAAAAGAGTATCCAAGCCTCCAATGATGGTAAATTAATTCTTGAGGATTTAAAGCAAATTAATACGGGAACCTTGAGTATTGGTTTGACTTGGGGATTAAAATCCATTGTCATTAATGCATTTAAAAATTTCATTGAACAATTCCCAAAGATCAAACTACAGGTCACTTTCGGCACAACGACAGAACTCATTGAAGCACTTCTCAAACAAGAGATAGACTTCGCCTTGACTTTTTACGAAGGAAAGCACAGTGATGAGCTTCTACATGACCCCATTATGAGTTCGGATATGGCGGTGATTGTCTCGTCAAAGAGTCCTTTGGCAACCAAAAAGAGCCTTACCTTAAAAGAGGTAGAACAGCTAACCTTAGCCCTTCCTGTTCAAGGATTCAGTACCCGTGACTTCTTAGATCGTCAGTTTGAAAAATACAAGGTAAAACCCAATATTACCGTAGAAGTGAACTATACAGCAACCATTGTAGACTTAGTTCGAACAGGAGCTTTTCAAACCATCCTAACTTTAGCGACCGTACACGGCGAAAAAGGGTTATGCGCGATCCCGATTCGAGGAACTAATATGAAACGCGAAGCAGTTACTTTGCGTTTGAAAGACAGCTACCAGAAAAAAGCAGCCACGTATTTTATAGATTTATTAAAGGCTGAAGATACGGAGGAGTATAATCAATTGTGAGTGATAGAAAATGGAGATGGGTTATTGGAGATGGGTTATTGGAGATGGGTTATTGGAGATGGGTGAAACCGAAACGCAGTGTAGGTTCATCGAACACCAAAACAAAAAAATTGTTTTGGAGATGGGAAAGTGGAGATGGGAAATGGGTAGACTCTTCTAATTAAGATGATTGTAGCAAAGAGCAAAAAGCAAAGAGCAAAAAGCAAAAAGCAAAAAACAAAGAGCAAAAAGCATAAAAAAAATGGGGGTCAGACCGGCACAGTATAATAAGAAAGGGTTTTCGTTTTAAGCGAAAACCCTCTCTTATTTATATTCTACTTATACTAAATGGATCACATACGCATCTCCCTTCTCCATTTTCCAATCTCCATTTTCCCATCTCCAATAACCTACTTCCCTGCTGCGATTAAATTTAAAGCAGAACCTGCTTTAAACCATTTTACTTGACTAGCATTATACGTGTGATTTGCAGCAATTACATCTTTAGATCCATCTGCATGAACAAATTCTAGGTGTAGCGCTTTACCTGGAGCAAATTCTGTCAAATCTAAGAAATTGATTGTATCATCTTCTTGTACTTTGTCATAATCGGCTTCATTGGCAAACGTAAGCGCTAACATTCCTTGTTTTTTCAAGTTTGTTTCGTGAATACGTGCAAATGATTTTACCAATACCGCAGTTACTCCTAAATGACGAGGTTCCATCGCAGCGTGCTCACGTGAGGATCCCTCTCCGTAGTTTTGGTCTCCCACAACAATCGAAGGGATTCCTGCGGCTTTATACGCACGTTGAACTGCGGGTACGGCATCATACGTTCCTGTCAGCTGATTTTTCACTTTATTTGTTAAGTGGTTAAATGCATTTTCTGCACCAATCAACATATTATCTGAAATATTATCTAAGTGACCACGGAAGCGCAACCAAGGTCCAGCCATAGAAATATGGTCCGTTGTACACTTTCCAAAAGCTTTGATCAACAATTTTGCTCCTGTAATATTTTGTCCATTCCAAGGTGCAAAGGGTTCTAATAATTGAAGACGACTTGATGTTGGAGAAACAATAACTTCTACGTTTGCCCCATCTGCTGCGGGAGCTTGATACCCTGGGTCTTCCACATCAAATCCTCTTTTTGGCAATTCATCCCCTGTTGGAGGAAGCAATTTCACCTCTTGTCCTTCGTCGTTGATTAGTGTATCTGTAAGTGGATTAAACCCTAGATCACCTGCAATAGCTAAGGCAGCTACCATTTCGGGTGAAGTTACAAAAGCATGAGTATTGGGATTACCATCCGCGCGTTTAGAGAAATTTCGGTTGAATGAATGAACGATAGTATTCTTTTCTCCTTTATCTGCTCCTGCGCGATCCCATTGTCCAATACAAGGTCCACAAGCATTGGTAAATACTTTAGTTCCCATTTTCTCAAAGGTTTCGATAATTCCATCTCGTTCAATGGTATAGCGAATTTGTTCTGATCCAGGATTAATTCCGAACTCCGCTTTAGGGGTGATTCCATGTTTCACTGCTTGCTCAACGATAGAAGCAGCTCTTGACATATCTTCATAAGAAGAGTTGGTACAAGATCCGATTAACCCCCACTCTACTTTCAAAGGCCAACCATTTGCTTCTGCATCGGCTCTCATTTTTGAAACGGGTGTTCCTCGATCTGGGGTAAACGGACCATTGATATGTGGCTCTAACTCGGATAAGTTAATTTCGATTAATTGATCAAAATATTGAGCTGGATTCGCATAAACTTCGGCATCAGCGGTTAAGTGTTCTGCTACTTGATCGGCTGCATCAACCACATCTTGACGTCCCGTAGCCGCTAAATAACGACGCATGGAATCATCATAACCAAAAGTAGAGGTTGTTGCTCCAATCTCTGCTCCCATATTACAAATTGTTCCTTTTCCTGTACACGACATCGATAAGGCCCCTTCGCCAAAATACTCCACAATAGCTCCTGTTCCTCCTTTTACTGTAAGAATATCTGCTACTTTTAAGATGACATCTTTAGGCGCCGTCCATCCGTTCAATTTACCGGTTAACTTCACCCCAATCAACTTTGGAAATTTAAGTTCCCAAGCCATACCTGACATCACATCTACCGCATCAGCTCCTCCTACTCCAATGGCTAACATGCCCAATCCACCTGCATTTACGGTATGGGAATCTGTTCCTATCATCAATCCGCCTGGAAAAGCATAGTTTTCCAAAACAATTTGGTGAATAATTCCCGCTCCTGGTTTCCAAAATCCGATACCATATTTATTGGATACCGATGATAAAAAATTAAATACTTCTGACGATTGTGTTTCTGCAACTTTTAAATCTGTTGCTGCACCAACTTTTGCTTGAATCAAGTGATCACAGTGTACCGTTGTTGGAACAGCTACTTTCTCTTTTCCCGCATGCATAAATTGCAACAACGCCATCTGAGCCGTTGCATCTTGACAAGCTACGCGATCCGGAGCAAAATCAACATAATCTTTTCCGCGTTCAAATGTTTGAGCAGGCATGCCTTCCCATAAATGCGTATATAAAATTTTCTCTGTAAGTGTTAAAGGACGACCAACTAACTCACGCGCTTTCGCCACGCGATCAGGCATCTTTGCATACACTTTCTGAATCATTTCGATATCAAAAGCCATAATAACAATTCTTTTTAAATGTTTGATTTATACTACAATTTACTGCTTTTAGGAGAGATAAAAAGTATGAAAATGTTAAAGCGAGATATTTAAAATGATTCTACTTTGTTGTTTGTTTTTTGCGCGGTTTGTTTTTTGCACTTTGCGCGGTTTGTTGTTTGTGAGCGTGGTCTGATTTTAATTACTACATAAAATATTATCATCCATAATGAAAAACGGAATACATTTTGAATGCATTATAAATATATAACGTTAACATTTTCTACATTATGCACTATTATTTTTTTGAAAAGCTTACCGTATGGCAGAATGCAGAAATACAACTAAAGATATTTACATACTCACTAAGAAATTTCCTGTCGAAGAAAAATATGGTTTGGTTTCTCAACTAAGACGAGCAATGTCTAGTGTAATGGCTAATATAGCTGAAGGAATGGCTAGAACGACAAATAAAGACAAAGCTCATATGATAAATATTTC
>JASLHL010000029.1 GCA_030152225.1 Flavobacterium sp.
CAAGATCAACATCGCATCACCAGAGAGAATCGCCGTATTGACATCCCATTTTTCATGTACGGTTTGATGCCCTCTACGCAAAGAAGCATCATCCATAATATCGTCATGCATCAAGGAAAAGTTGTGAAACAATTCAATGGCCGTAGCCGCATGAAGTGCTTTCTTTGGATCTTCATTGAAAACATCAGTGGCCATTAACGTCAGAACAGGTCTAATCTGTTTTCCTCCTAAAGAAAGGATATAAGAAATAGGCGCATAAAGTTCATTCGGTTGCCCCTCTAATTGTAGTGAACTCAAATAGGAGGCTATCTCCTCTTTATATTTTGCTATTGATTGCATGCTCAAAAAAATTTTGGTAAAAATACGCGTTTTTTAAAGAATTCTAGTTTCGCTGTCTATTTCTACTTCTTGATTAGGGCAAAGATCTTAAAAATAGATCAGTTTTCCACTAATTGATAAACAAAAACAATACATTCTTAGACTGATTCTCCTCTTTTTGGAACGAAAGAGCATCAAATCACAACAAAGCGGTTCTCTCCTTTTTTATGCTCCACAAAACGGAAACTTTTAACCACGTTAAAGTTTTCACAATTTAATGGAAACTTTTAAACCAAATAAGTTTCCTGTTTATATTTGCCCGATTAAAAAGAGATTCATGGAAACTTTAATATTAGAAAAAGCAACACACCTGTTTTTGTCCCAAGGGTTCAAAAGCATAACAATGGATGATATAGCCGCTGAGCTTTCGATATCTAAAAAGACGATTTACCAGCACTTTGCATCTAAACCCGAACTGATTGAAAAGAGCTTGGTTTACATCAACGATAAATTCTTAAGATCACTCGAAGCTGTTATTGCACAAAACCAAACAGCAATAGCTGAAATTATTGCGGCACACAACAATATGAACGAAGTATTTGCGGTTGAAACTTCGGTTTGCTTGTATCAGTTAAATAAATATTACCCCAAGATTGCACAGAAACAAAAAATAATCCACAAGAAAAAATACGTAGGGATTATAGAACGCAATTTGGAAAAAGGAATAAAAGAAGGTGTTTATCGTCCAAATTTAGATGTAGAATTTACGGCGCGTTTACACATTGCTTCTGTTGTACTCATCGACGATCACGATTATTTTGAACCCGAAGAATACACCCATATGCAGCTACATGCCCTACATCTCGATCATCACATTCGCAGCATTACCACAGAAAAAGGACTCAAACAATACTTAGAACTTAAAGAAAGTATCATCAATGAATAAGACTTTACTCACCCTATGTAGTCTACTTATTACGGGCCATTTATGGGCACAGGAACCGGTTTTAACACTGAAAGACGCCTTGCACTATGCACTAGTTCACAAAGCAGAAGCTAGGCAAGCGAATTTGGACGTTATCAACAGTGACTACCAGATTCAAGAAGTAAAAGCCAATGCCTTACCTCACCTCAACGTAGAGGCGAATATCGCCAACAACGTCAAGATTCAGGAAATGCCCTTAACGCTTGGTGGACAAACACAAATGATCCCTTTTAATTTGAAGTGGAACTCTCAAATCACGGCAACTGCCTCTCAAATCCTATTTAATCAAGCCGTTTTTATGGGATTAAAAGCGGCGCGTTCTGCCAAAGAGTTCTACGTAATCAACAAGGAATTGACGGATGAACAAATTATAGAAAAAGTAGCTTCGACCTACTACCAAGTCTTCCAATCTAAGGCGATGTTACAAACCTTAGAAACAACGATTAGCAGTACGACGCGCATCAAGACCATTATTGAAGATTTACACCGCAATGGCTTGGCCACTCAGATCGACCTCGACCGAACGAAAGTGAGTTTAAGCAATTTAAAAGCAACAAGACAACAAATAATCAACGCGGTCGAGTTACAACAGAATGCACTGAAGTTTTTTATGGGGATGGATTTAGAAACGCCCATTCAACTACCTGACAATACGTTTACCATTGATGAAGGCGTTGTATTGGCAGAAAACAAAATTGACCATCGCACGGAAATTAACTTGTTAGAAAAACAAAAGGAACTATTAGCGTATAAGCTCAAATCGATTCAAGCGGATTTCTATCCTACTTTATCGGCTTTTGGTACGTTTGGTTATCAAGGCATGGGAGACAAATTCCCTTGGGGGGCTAAGCCAAGTGATGGCGTATTTTGGACGAGTGCATCTGCAGTGGGAATCACCTTAAATCTACCTATATTTAATGGTTTTGAAACAAAATCTAAAGTAAAACAGGCCAAAATTGACATAGAAAAAATCGAGATTGAATTGGATGACACCAAACAGGCGTTGAGTTTAGACTTTGTCAATGCGCAAAAATCAATTGAGAATGCGCTCATCACCATTAATATTCAAAAAGAAAATGTTGATTTAGCGAAGAGTATCCTAACCAATATGCAGAATAACTACAAGCATGGGCTAGCCTCTTTAACGGATCTGCTCAATGCAGAGAATGCCTATACTGAAGCTGAAAATAATTACACCACCTCCCTTCTTGATTTTAAACTCGCCGAAATTCAAATTATTAAATCACAAGGTGAGTTAAAGACACTCCTAAACTAATTCTTCACCTAATCTCAAACAATCATGAAAAAAATAATTACAGCCTTAGTCCTTATTGCTTTAATTGGTGGGACGATCTATATACTACAGCGAAATAAGAGTCAGAACGATGCAGAAACGGCCTTAGTTGCGCAACAAGAAGCAACCATAGCTGTACGGGCAGAAAAAGCAACGGTTCAAGTTGTTGATGCTACCTACAAAGCCAATGGAAACTTTGTACCCTTTCAGGAAGTAACACTTTCTGCAGAAACACCAGGACGCGTTGTACGCCTTTTGGTGGATGAAGGCGCTCGAGTACACAAAGGTCAAGCCTTAGCTTTAGTAAATAGCGATCAAATCAATATCCAAATTCGCAATGCGGAGGCCGCCTATGCTACAGCCAAAGCAGATGCTGCTCGTTTCGAAAGTGCGTTTACTACGGGCGGAGTTACCCAACAACAATTGGATCAGGTAAAACTTATGCTCAAAAATACAGAAGCCAATTTAAAATCGGCTCAAATCACAGCGAGCGATGCGAGTATCAAAGCACCTATTGACGGCGTTATCAACAAAAAACACGTCGAACAAGGAAGTTTTGTTGCTCCTGGGGCTCCTATTTTCGACCTAGTGAATGTCAATCAATTAAAACTACGAGTAAATGTAGATGAGAGTCACGTAGCCAACTTAAAAGAAGGCGATATCATTGAAGTGAAAGCCAGCGTATTTCCCAATGATCCCTTTGAAGGAAAAGTGACGTTTATCGCTCCTAAAGCAGATGCAGCTCTAAATTATCCCGTAGACTTGTTGCTGACCAACAACCAAGACAATAAGTTGCGTGCTGGGATGTATGGTTCGGCTTATTTTGATGCAGATAAGAATCAAGATACTCCGTTACTCTTAGTTCCTCGTGATGCTTTTGTAGGAAGTGTAAGTTCGAATTTAATTTACCGCATCATTGATAATAAAGCCGTAGCTACCCAAGTGGTATCGGGTAGAAATCTCGGTGACTTTGTTGAAATCCTCGACGGATTAAAAGAAGGAGAAGTTGTAATTACCTCTGGGCAAATCAACTTAGTTGATCAAGCCCCTGTATCTATTATTAAATAATGTCCTAAAAGAGAGGATTGACATATGAAAATAGCCGAAATATCCATAAAACGTCCGAGTATTATTATAGTACTATTTATTGCACTCATACTCGGAGGTATTTTTAGTTATAAAAACCTGAGTTACGAGCTTATTCCAAAATTTGAAGTAAACGTAATTACAGTTGCCACTGTATATCCGGGAGCATCGCCCTCGGAGATCGAAAATACAGTCACCAAGAAAATTGAAGATGCCGTAGCCTCCTTAGAAAACGTAAAAAAGGTAGAAGCCTTATCTTTTGAGAGCTTGTCAACAGTAATGATTTACCTGACCTCTGAGGCAAATGTCGATTTATCTTTAAATGACGCCCAGCGAAAAATCAACGCCATCCTCAAAGATTTACCTAAAGACGTAGATCCACCTTCCTTACAGAAATACTCCTTGAGTGATTTACCCATCATGACATTGAGTGTAACGAGTAACCTAACCGAAAAGGAGCTCTATGATTTATTAGACAAGAAAATCCAGCCGATCTTTTCTCGTGTTGCTGGTGTTGCCAAAGTAGAACTGGTTGGAGGAGAAGAAAGAGAAATTCAAGTCTTACTGGATCCAAAAAAGATTGAAGCTTATGGTTTAAGTGTTCCTATGGTCCAGCAAGCGGTGTTGAGTTCTAACTTAGACTTCCCTACGGGGAGTGTGAAATCCCAAGACAAGCAAACACTTATTCGCTTAGCCGGAAAGTACAAAAACATAGAGGAAATGCGAAATTTAGTGATCGCTTCTCACCAAGGTATTGACATTCGTTTAAGTGATATCGCTGACGTACAAGATGGCATCAAAGAAGTAGAAAAAATTGCGCGTTTAAATCAACAGTCAACCATTTTGATGCAAGTGATCAAACAATCGGATGCCAATGCGGTAACGGTGAGTGAATTGACGCAGCAATCCATTGCAGAGGTTGAAAAGAACTATGCCGATATTCAACTAAACATCAAAACGGCGAATGACTCCTCCCAATTTACCCTTGAAGCAGCCAATGCAGTAATGTTTGACTTGTTCTTAGCTATTGTGTTAGTGGCTTTTGTAATGCTATTTTTCTTACACAGTTTTAGAAATGCCTTGATTGTAATGGTCGCCATTCCCCTATCGTTAATTGCCACTTTTATTGGTATTTACCTTTTGGGATATTCGCTAAACTTATTGAGTTTACTCGCCCTTTCCTTGGTCGTAGGGATTCTGGTAGATGATGCTATTGTGGTTATTGAAAATATTCACCGGCATATGGAGATGGGCAAAAACAAGATACGTGCCTCTTATGATGGAGCAAAAGAAATTGGTTTTACTGTTACGGCAATTACTTTGGTTATTGTGGTGGTATTCTTACCGATTGCCATGTCATCTGGTTTGGTACCTAACATTATTAAGCAATTCTGTGTAACTGTAATTATTGCAACCTTGTTGTCTTTATTGGTATCCTTTACCATTGTCCCTTGGTTGTTCTCAAGATATGGGAAGATTGAGGTCATTCAACCGCATTCATTCTTTGGAAAAATTTTGCATGGATTTGAAAAGGGATTAAGTTCTTTCACACACAGTATTTCCGGTTTATTGGTTTGGTCATTAAAATCAACAAAAAACACGGTGATTGTATTAGTTATTGTTGCTTTAGCCTTTTTCGGCTCTCTCTTACTCCCAATTTTTGGGTATGTTGGTGGAGAATTCTTCCCCAAAACAGATAAAGGTGAGTTTTTAGTTCAGTTAGAACTAGATAAAGATGCCTCAGTACAACAAACCAATCGCATGACCCAAAAGGCAGAAGCTTTCTTGCGCACAAAATCAGAAGTGGTGGATATGATTACCACAGTTGGACAATCATCAGAAGGATATGGTGGAAGTCAGGCTACGAAGTACAAATCGGAAATTCACGTGATTTTAACTGACAAGAAACAACGCAGTGAGAGTTCATTTGTTTATGCTGCTAAATTGAAAAATGAACTTGCACCTTTGATGGTGGGCGTTAAAGTAAAAACGGTTCCCGTGGGACTCATTGGTGCAGAAGAAGCGCCTTTAGCACTAACGGTTACGGGATCTAACTTAGACGATGCCATGGATTTTGCCATCCAAGCCAAAGCGATATTGGATCAAATCCCTGGTACAATGGAAACCAAACTAACCACAGAAACGGGTAGCCCTGAGATCAATGTACAAGTAGATCGAGACAAAATGGCGGCCTTGGGACTAGACATGTACACAGTGGGGATGACCATGCAAACAGCTTTTAATGGAAATACAGATGGAAAATATAGAGCAGGTGAATATGAATACGACATCAACATCCGCTTTCAAGAATATGCTAGAACGACGATTGACGATGTAAAAACCATCAACTTTAAGAACAACCAAGGACAAGATGTTAAATTAGAGCAATTTGCTACCGTAGCTTATAGTTCAGGACCTTCAATTTTAGAGCGCCGCGATAAGAGTCCATCTGTAACGATTAAGTCTCAAACGATTGGTCGTTCACCAGGAGCAATTGCAGAAGATTGGTTGCCTCAATTTGATCAATTGACCTTAAAACCAGGGGTTAAATACCAATGGACGGGGACAATGGAAGATCAAGAAGAAGGTTTTGGTACATTGGGAATTGCTTTATTAGCAGCTATTATCCTCGTTTACTTGGTTATGGTTGCCTTATACGACAGTTTTTCTAAACCGTTTATTGTTATTTTCTCTGTTCCCCTTTCGTTTATTGGTGCGCTACTCGCCCTTGCTATCGCCAATATTTCCTTAAACATTTTTACTATTCTCGGTATCATTATGTTAATTGGACTGGTGTGTAAGAATGCTATTCTATTGGTTGATTTTGCCAACCACCGCGTAGAAGCAGGAGATAGCGTGCACGATGCATTGATTGCAGCCAACCATGCGCGTTTACGTCCTATCTTGATGACGACAATCGCCATGGTAATCGGAATGGTACCCATTGCACTCGCCAGTGGTGCAGGAGCAGAAATGAACAATGGATTAGCCGTTGTCATTATTGGTGGATTACTCTCCTCCCTTCTATTAACCTTGGTTATTGTACCTATCATCTACTGTATTTTTGACAAAATCGGACAGCGATTTGGCAAAAAAGAACCTGTAGACTATCAGGCAGAGATGGAGGCAGACTATGAACCCAATCACAATTTCGTAGATCATCACTAGGACTTCGCCCTTGTTGACCGAATAAAATAAAACAGCAATAGAGTAGAAAAATTTTCTACTCTATTTTTTTTCTTAACCTAAAACAACTTTTTTCTGACTTGGACTTCTTATTTTTATCCCTTTAACTATGTTATCTTATTGTGAAGAATAATTATATACAATCGTACTCTATTGCTGATATCTTAAACCGATATGAGCGTTTTATTGTAGATAAGCGATTAGCTGTTGTAGAGATTGGTCCTAAACACAGCCAGTATTTTGTTATTGGAAAACCCTATAAATTTGCTTCTTTTGGATTGATTCTCATCACTTCAGGAGAATGCGAAATCACGATCAATTTAGAGCCGACGAAAGTCAAAAAGAACGATATTCTCGTCGTTTTACCTCAGCAATTTTTTGAAATTATTCAATATACCAAAGACTTTGGTGTACTAGCTTTTTTTGCCAGTGGCGAACTATTTTTAGATGCAGGTTTTCACTTAAAGTCAAACAACCTCATTCAGTTTTTCTCCTCTCAGTATCCCAAGATTTTACCGTTAAACAGCTACATCATTAAAGAGATAAAATACCATTTGAAGCGATTGAACAAATTGGTTTTTACACAAGACAATATGTTTACGCATCAGTTGATTTTACACCATTTCTCTATTTTGATGTATGAGTTAGGGCATTTTTACAACAAACGTGTATTGGCAAAAACAGAAAAAAAGACCCTTCGAAAAGAAGAACTGACCAAGAATTTTCTTTTACTGGTATCCTCTCATTTCAAAAAAGAACGAAGCGTACAATTTTATGCTGATCATATGTTTATCAGCAGAAAACACTTAACTAAAATCATTGCTGATGTTTTTGGCAAAGCACCCAAGGATATCATTGTAGAAACAATCATTCTCGAGGCCAAAATCCTACTGAAAAATCCGAACAATACCATTACCCAAGTGGCCAATGAATTAAACTTTCAGGACGTTGCCCTCTTCAGTAAATTTTTCAAAAATAGCGTAGGCGTGTCACCGCGCGAGTATAAGTTAACAAATTAACATTTTACGGAATTTATTACGTCTTTTTGACAACTTGTTCCGTTTATTTAACTACTGATATTTTATCAAAAAACACGAGATTTGAGTCTTTTATAAGGGGAAATACCCCTCAAACTGAAGTTAATTATTATTTGCATATAAGACGCAAAACTAACAAAAATGTTGAGAAACAAACAACAATATGCTCAAATAACAGCCATTGGGGGGTATCTACCAACAACCAGACGGACCAATGCTGATTTAGAACGTTTATCAGACACTTCTGATGAATGGATCATGAAAAGAACAGGGATCAAAGAGCGACGTATTTTAGAGGATGGTCTAGCGACATCAGATATGGCAGTTGAGGCGATTAAGGAGTTGTGTGCAACCTATCAAAAAGACATCACGACCATAGATGCACTATTGGTTGCAACCTCATCACCTGATATGCCTATGCCTTCAACGGCAAATATTATTTGCGACAAGTTAGATCTAACCCAGGTATGGGCTTTTGATATGAATGCAGCTTGTTCTGGTTTTTTATATGCTTTAGATATGGGCGCTGCTTTGGTAGAAACACGGCGCTACAAGAATGTCGTGGTCGTTGGAGCGGATAAAATTAGTTCCTATGTTGACACCACAGATCGATCGACCAATATTTTATTTGGCGATGGAGCTGGAGCGGTATGGCTTGAACCTTCTAAAGAAACTGGAGTCTTAGATGCTTTGTTGCTCAGTGACGGCAAGGGAATTGAATATTTGAATATCAAAGGAGGAGGTTCGCGCTATCCTTATGCTATGGAGAATTGGGATTCAACCCATCGCTATTTACAACAAGATGGTAAAGTTGTATTCAAAAATGCAGTAACAGCAATGAGTCAAGCCTGTCAATCGCTTCTAGACCAAAATGGTTTAACTGTAGAAGACATCAACTGGTTAGTTGCTCATCAAGCAAACAAGCGCATTATAGATGCTGTTGGGAAAGAACTAGGTATTGAGGAAGAAAAAGCTTTAAACAACATCACCTATTCCGGAAATACAATTGCAGCCACTATTCCGCTTTGTATTTGGGAGTACAAAAATCAGCTTAAAAAAGGCGATTTGCTTTTACTTACTGCTTTTGGTGCAGGATTTTCGTGGGGAGCTAGTCTTTTGCAATGGAATATATAAACTACACTACATAAACAAAGCGGTCTCCCATGGGAGACCGCTTTGTTTATTCAATTTAAAAACGATAGGTTCAAGTAAGATTGCACGCCAATTAAATCAACTCTTCTGGAAAATTAACATCCTTCTCTTGCAGATACTGAATTAATCTGCCATGTTTTATTTGCAAATCAGAAGTACAATCACAGGCAATCGGACAAATTTCAAAAGGAGATATTTCCAAAATCACTGCGATTTCATTTAATATATCGTTTTTCAACTTTGTCTTTCCACTCTCAATATCAGAATATGCCTTTTGTGAAATATTAAGCTTCATTGCTACATATTCCTGAGAAAACCCTAATTCTTTTCTTCTTGTTCGCATTTTTTCTGATTGAATTTTACATTTTTGTGTTGGTGTTTGCATAATAAACCTTGAGTTTAATAAATTATCTGTCACAAAGGTAACACTTTATTATATTTTAGTTCCATTTTATTAAACTTTATCGTACCTTTGGTTAACATAAACAACAAAATCAATGTCAAGCTTAAAATGAATACACTGAAAACTGAAATTCAAAAATTCATATATGCTTAACGAAAAACTGCTTTCCCCAAAAGCAGTTTTTTTTTGTTCATTTTCATTCATTAGCTGTTCAAAAATGAACACTCCCCCTACCAAATAAAACGATTAATATACTAAATTTCAGCGAATTATAAAAACATAATTTCTCTGGCACAACTTTAGTCTTTCATCTAGCAAATTAACTATTCGATGAAAACTAAACGAATCACCTTTTTTATTTTACTCCTTTCTTTCATCAGTCAGGCTCAATCAAAGCTAATAGGATCACTTGTTAATGCTGCACATCAACCGCTTGACTATGTAGAAGTACTTTTGCTCAATCAACAAGATCAACTGATTCAACACACCTATACTGATGATACAGGAAACTTCGTTCTTCTTGATATACCCTCAGCTACCTATATTTTACGCATTCAATATTTGGGAGTAAAACAATACGAAACCACTTTGCCCATAGAAACGGATCGTCAATTAGATCCCATTGTCATCCAAAACGATCAACAATTAGACGAAATTATCTTGACCGCTCAAGCGAAATTAGTAGAACGCAAAATTGACCGTACAGTCTTCAATATTGAACAATCAATACACGCGAATAACAGCAATGCTAAAGATGTATTAAAGCTTACTCCAGGATTAAAAGTAGACAAGGATCAAATTGCTCAGATCGGAAAAAGCAGCATGCAGGTGATGGTTAACGATAAACTCCTTCCCCTGACTGGAGAGGATCTCATCAACTATTTGAGCACAATTCCCTCGGAGACGATCAAGAAAATTGAAGTAATAACGACCCCTCCAGCCAAATATGAAGCAAGTGGAAATAGCGGATTGATCAATATTGTTTTAAAACAAGGCAAACACAATGCGTGGAGCAATCAAATAAGCGGTGGATTTACAGCTGCGGATAAAGCAACCTATAAGATTAGCGATGTATTCAATTACAGCAAGAACAAAGTATCCCTAGCAGCTTCACTTAATGCTAGTTCAGGATACAGCCAAGAAATTGGCAAAATGGAGCTACATTATCCGAAAGAAACATGGAAAACCGTATTTCGTGAAACCGCGAAAAAAGAAGATCTATCAGGTAGTTTTCAATTGGATTACCAAGCGACTCCATCAACGGGAATCGGAGTACAATATAGAGGAAATACTTACAAACAAAACACCCAAGACAAGAATCAAACAAATGTTTATAACCTTGTTGATAACGTGATTAAAAACATCGAAACGAAGGGGAAATCGAGTCCAGATTTCAACAATCATGCGGTTAATCTTAATTTAAATCATCAATTTGATACTGTGGGAACTAGGTTGAATTTAGACATGGATTACTTTAACTACATCACACATAAAAACCGAGTTTTCAACACAAAAACAGCTACTGTTCATAACGTTGTGAACAGCGATCAAAATTCCCAAACAGATGGCGATCAAACGATCGATAATTACAGTGCCAAAATAGACATGGAACAGCCCCTGTCTTTTGCCAACTTAACTTACGGAGCAAAAGTGAGTTTTGTTCAAACGATAAACAACGCTAATTCGTTTAATACAAACGCGGGTTCTGCAACACAAGAGATTTTACAAGCCGATCACTTCGTTTACAAAGAGAACATTCAAGCTGTTTATTTTAGTGCTACTCGATCTTTTTCTAAACAATGGGAAGCACAGGTGGGATTGCGCCTAGAAAGTACACAAACAGTAGGAGAATCCGCAGCAAGTCAATCCAAAGAAAAAACAACGTATACCGAGCTATTTCCAAGTGTATACGTCAACTATAAAATGAATGAGGATCACACCTTTTCCCTTACCGCCAATCGCCGCATTAACCGTCCTTCTTTTTGGCAACTAAACCCTTTTAGATGGTATGTGAATGAATATAATTACGTAACGGGTAATCCTTCGTTAAAACCTACTTTCACCAATGCCTTGACGCTGAGTTACACCCTTAAAAATAAATTATTCATCAATGCCTCTTACTCAAAAGTGAAAGATCTAGCTACGCAATATGCCACGATAGACAAAATCAATAGCATTCAAATCTTACAACAAGCCAATGTCTTTGATGCAGAAAATTACAACCTAAGTATGACGCATATTCACGATGCTTGGCATTGGTTCAATTCGCAAAATACCTTGAACGTATTTTACAACAGTACCAAACTATTACTGCCTGTGGATTTAACAACGAGCAACGGTATGGGCTACTACTTCAATTCAAACAATACGATCAATCTAAATCCAGACAAGACCTTACAAGCTCAAGTGGATTACTTCTATCAGTCGAAATTAAACAATGGAAACTGGAAGTTAAAAGCCATGCAGGGATTAAATATTGGTATGAAATATGCAATGTTAGACAAGAAACTAAATCTATCTGCTTATCTAAATGACATTTTTAGAACGTCTCACTTACGTGCAGAGGCCACTTCAGATGGTGTGAAACAAGGCTATACTATGTATTATGACAACCGCTATTTCTCGTTGGGGTTAAGTTACAGCTTTGGAAATTCGAAAATTAAAGTAAGTGAAAGACAAGGTAGCAATAAAGAAGTTATCAACAGAAAGTAAATTAACCTTGTTTATAACCTTGTTAATAAGTACGATAAACACCTTATTCAAAGGTCTTAAAAGTCTTGCAAAAACAAAAGTTATCAACAAGGTTAAATAAATAGTAACAAATCATTTACTTCTGCTACCAATAGGCATCAACTAAGTTACAAACAGAAATAACCCTACTTGTTAACAACCTTATCAACACTGTTAATAAGTAGGTTTCAACTCAACCATTATGAAAAAGAAATTTACACTCTTTATGGTATTTTTATGTAGTATTTCAGTACTACAAGCCCAAAATAGCTTAAAGGGAAAAGTGCTTAACCAAGAAAAACAACCCATTGACTTTGCGGAAATTCACTTGCTTAAAGAAGCGAATGACCAATTAGCCCAACAAGGTTTTACCTCTGAAACGGGAGACTTTCAATTAACGAATCTCCCTACCGCTTCCTACAAGCTCAATATCCATTATTTAGGTCAGTTACTTTATACCAAAAACATAACACTAGATCGCGATCTAGACTTAGGTGAAATCACAGCAGAATCAACCACGCAATTAGGCGAAATTGTGCTGCAAGCGGAAAAAAAATTAGTGGAGCGCAAAGCAGATCGCTTGGTTTTCAACACGGCCAACAGTATTGCGTCACAGGGAATGGATGCTATGGAAGCTTTAATCAATACCCCTTTGATAAAAGTTCAAAACGACAAGATTAGCATTGTAGGTAAAAGCAGTGTCACGGTAATGATTGACGATAAGATCGTTCATCTTCAAGGAGATGCTTTGAGCAACTACCTCAAAACACTACGCTCAGATGATATAGAGAAAATAGAAGTAATTACCAATCCTCCTGCTAAATACGAAGCAAGTGGAAATAGCGGATTGATCAATATTGTTTTGAAGAAGAACAAGTCCCTGGGATTATACGGATCACTCAGCAGCTCCTATGCGTATAATAACTTCAATTCTACCTCAACCAATGGAAGCTTAAACTACCAAAATAAGAAGTGGAATCTTATGCTAAAAGCCCATGGTAGCTATGGAGAGTACGGCAATACCAATACCTACGCTTACCGCGGTGAAGACCGTATACTAGATGCTTATGGCGATCCAACAGGAGATTATACGTCAGGAGGTTTAAACCTAACAACAAATTATCAGCTGTCAAAAAACGGCGTAATTGGCTTAACGTATGACTTATCTAAGTTTAAAAACACAACGAAGAACAACAATATTTCCAAGTATATCTCAGTATCCCAAAAGACCACGGATTCTATTATTAATTCGTTAACAGAGGTAACTTCAGACAACATCTATCACACACTAAATGCTTTTTACGATCACAACTTAGATACCTTGGGGAGTAAATTATCCTTGGGGATGAATTACTTTTCCAATATTCCAGAAGGAAGCACAAACATGAATGAGCGCAACACCCCTAGCAACCAGACTCGATCGACCTACTTTACCAACGATTTAAACTATCAAGTATGGAGTGGTACGGCAGATGTATCCTATAAATTATCCTGGGCTGATGTAGAATTTGGAGGAAAATACTCCAACTATGACAACCGATCTACCGTATTTTATTACAACCGAATAGACAACAACCTAAACTATGATCCTACACGAAGCAATCGCTTTAATTACAAAGAGGACAATTTTGCAGGGTATTTGAGCTTACACAAAAAATTAAGCGACAAATGGAGCGTAAAAGGAGGCTTAAGATTCGAGCAAACAGAGGTAGAAGGTCATTTAGTAGAGACCAAGGAAACATTCAAAAAATCGTACAACAAATGGTTTCCAACGGCTTATATCTCCTATAACCCCAATGAAAATCACTCGTTTAATTTCAACTATTCCAAGCGAATTAACCGTCCATATTCCGATATTTTAAACCCTTTCCGTTACTATGCGAATAGCTATTCATACAACAGTGGAAATCCCGAATTAGACCCTTCTTTTACGGACAACTACGAATTGAACTATCTATTCCACGGTTCTTTATCTGTGAGTTTAAACTACTACCATATTACCAATTCCTTTGATCAATATTCTACCATGGAGAACGATATCTTCATTAGTACCTATTACAACATCCTCAATAGTGATACTTATGGACTGAGTGTTTCTTACAGTGAAAAAATAACAGGGTGGTGGCAGACGAGCACAGGAGCAGAAGCTTACCTATCGGACACCTATTATCGAAATAAACTAGCCAATCACATTGCTCAAAATGGCATTGGATTCAGCTACTATTCGCAAAATACTTTTACAGTAAATCAAGCAAAAACACTGAACCTATTCCTAAACTGGTACCATCAAATTCCACATAAGGAAGACAATACACATTATGGAGCTTATCAATCTCTATCAACAGGATTAAAAGCGAATGTACTCAACAAAAAGCTAAATCTAAGCTTAACGTTATCTGACGTCTTTAATACGGGGAAATCAAGTGGAACAAGCTACTTCAACAACAATATACAAACGTTTAGCAATAAATGGAATAGCAGAAGATTAACCGTTGGTGCAACCTATACTTTTGGAGACAGCTCAAATAAGAAGAGCATCAAGGAGGCAACCTTCGAAGATAAAAGTAGAAGTAGTAAGTAGAAGTAGTAAGTAGTAAGTAGTAAGTAGTAAGTAGTAAGTAGTAAGTGGTGAGTGGTGAGTGGTGAGTTAAAGCGCGTAATACCTACAGCCCATGGAATAGAAAATTTTAACACAATAAAATATTTTCTAGTTGTAACAAACGGTACAATACACCTACTAATACCTTACAATGCTAACAATATAACGTTGTTTTGCTAAAAAAGTAATAATTTAATTCTCAGAAAAGTCTGTTTAACTTATACTCTTCTTCACCGAAAAACTGTAAGTCTAAACACTTTTATAAAAGTGGAGTGATGACCCATTTTAATTGATTAGTTAGTTGAACGTCCTTTGTATACCCATACAAGGGACGTTCGTATTAAAGCCATAGGTGTTCTTGTTTCACGCTAGGTTCTTGCAGTTGATTGACGAGGGCAAATGTACGTGCCTGTAACAGCTCTTTTCTTCCCTCTGGTGTACGCGTATAAACAATTCGATTCTTTCCCACGCGCTGTGTCCATTGCTGAGCAAAATGATTGACGCGTTCTCTATTGACTCCAATACATTCAGGTACTGCGTGATAGTCGGATTCACTGTCTTGAATAGGCAATAGCGTTTTGCGTTCTATTACATAGCGTGGATTTTCTATAGGCGAAAGAATTTCCTTCATGCAAGAAGCAAAAATGTGGCTATCACGTAGGGTTGCTCCTGTTAAAGAACAAAAAACACCTCCGCCAAATTCCAATTCACTAACAAGGCGAATAGCAGTTCTAGGTGTAGATAACAAATCAAAATGGCACAAGGTATTACACAAAGCTTCTCCAATTTGATGGACGTCTTGGCGCATATCTCCAAATTTTCGATACATCTTATAGTACTTCCATCCCTTCCAACCAAAACGCAAGCCCAAGCCTAAAAAGAACGTCTGAAATACCCAATATCCTAAGGACAGCAAGCTCAATCCGTGCAGTAAAATCCCCTTGCCCAATCCGATCATCTGGTAGGTAAAAAACAAAATGGCCGAACAAACAAGGCTAAAAAGTACAGCTATAATCGTTTTATTGGTATAAAATCGCTTAGCTTTTTGAATATCTCGTCTTGCTGTAGGAGATGAAAAAGTCACGTTAACTCCCTCCGCCAAATGTGTTCCTTGTTGAATTGCATAGAGCCATTTATCCTTCAATTCACTTCGCTGTTGTGCGAGTCGAAAAGTCTGTTGATTTTGGGCTTCAACATAGTCCAAAGTAAATTTTTGTTTGGGTTTTATCTCTTGTAATCGCGCTACTCCATTGGAGATATAGACCTTTTCTTTATTGGCAGTGGCCGAGATTCCAACAAAGGTTTGAAATCGCCTGTGGATAATATCCCAATCTTTTCCTCCTGTAGTTGCAAAATCGTCAATACAGGCTAAATGCCAGATATTAGCTGTCTTCGTTGGTTCTTTCGGGTTCATGCGAAAGGCACGTCCACGCACTTGGTTGGACGTAATGTAGGCACCGATTGAACTGGCCATAATCAAGGAATTAATCGCTGGTGCATCCCATCCCTCTCCAAGTAATGCTTTCGTTCCAATCAAAATATGAATCTTCCCTTCTTCCACTAGCTGCGTTATCCAAGGAACAAGCTGTGCTTTTTGTCCCAAGGTTGGCTGTATAGCCACATAGTGCTCATCATACGCTAAGGGAGTATACGCCAAGGCCTCGCCTCTTACCTTGGCTTTTTGTTGCAAAGCCTCTAAACAAACAAGGGGAATCAATACTACGGAACCTGTTAATACTGCCAGCGAACAAGCTGGTATTTCCTTGCGACGTAGGGTCTCAAAAATAGACATGACGCCTAATTTCGACAAAACATCGGGTGGTGCTTGCGTGGTGCTATAATATTCTTTTTGGATATAATCCGTCAAAATAGCCATGCGCAAAGATTCACCAAGTGCTGCAAATTCAAAACGCGCAATTTGGACGATACTCTCGAGTTTACTCAAACTGGATAGTAGAGCATCATCCCCTTTATTGTCTTGCACCAGTTGGACTTGTCGATAAGCAATTAATCCTTTCTTTTTTAAATCTTGCGTCAATTCTTCTCTAAACAACTCATATTCTTTGACTTGTTCAAAAAAATCTCGCCCTTGAAAACAATAAAAATTGAGCATTTTTTCAAACCAGACCAAATCCAAAGGAGGTAGTTCATCTTGAGCTAATCCCAATACCTTTAGGTGTATTTTATCTAGATCCTGATCAACTTCTTTTATAAAGACCAAACACGCCACATAGGTTGTTAGATTTTCGTAAATCCAATCCAAATGTGCCAAAGGCTGTTGCAGTAAGGGAATCTCTTTAAGGGTTTGAGCTAAAACACCGTCCGTCCTATACGTTGTGTAGCAGGTAAATACATTGGTTTTATGGGCTAATATCTTCTCTCGCTCCGCCTCTAATGGCAGGCTATAGTAAATAAAATCTTGATGGGGACATAAATCACCTACTTCTAACAACGTGGGTACGGCAATTTCCTCATCCACAGGTCCTGCTAACTCCATATAACGCTGCCATTCGAAGTTAGTAGCTCCATAAGGAGGTGTTGCCGTCAATCCTACAACCGTTGGGTTGAGTTTTTTATCTAACAAATCCAATGCCTTCCACCATTCTTTGCGCAAGTGATGTACCTCATCAACTAATAAAGTTTGAATACCTGCCTTTTGCAATTTTGCAATTACTTCTTCTGCATGCGCATTGGTATAGACCGTGTTTTCTTCTACGATCACTTCTTCATCTCCCTCTTCGTCTTCACGTAAATAATTAAATGCTGCATGCAAGCCTTGGTAGGTGGAAACGGTCAAGAATTTCGGTTGTCCCAACTGTGTAGAAATCCATTCTGGCACATCCTCTACTTGTAAAAACAATGAACAAAAGCGATCAATCCACTGGTTCTTTACCGCTAGTGTAGGTGCCAAGATCAAGGTCGGTTTATTCAAACGAAGAATCACCTCTAACCCCAAAACGGTTTTACCGGATCCAGGGGGTGCAACCAAGTGCAACTTATCGTCATCTAAATGCGTGTCTAGTTGATTTAACACTTTTTGTTGATAGTCGCGCCATGGATATTTAAAGGCAATGGAAGGAGGAAAATGTCTCAATAGGTTTGTTATTTCTACCTTAAAAATAAGCAAGCTTTTTTAGGAAACAAAGCCTTTTAAATGTTTTTACGAACACAGTGTAAAGTCATATTTTTTTCATTATTTTGTACAACTATCAATATTTGATACGACTAAACTGGCTTTCCCATAATTACAATGACGACAAAAATTCAATTCAAATTAAGTAATGATGTCCTTCTTACTGTTATTCAGATGGTTGAAAAAACAGATGACTATATTGTACGATCAATAAAGGATGCTTTATTGGTTAGTATAAAAGAAGATCTGATTGCTAAACTGGAAGACAAAGCCAAAAATATTCAGAAGCAAATATCAATTTTAGACCACAATAAGAAGCATGCGATCGTTTTAAAGTACCACGAAGCCTATACGATGTATAAGCTTTTGGAGCTCGTTTACGAAAAAGAGACCTTCGCAGATCATCCGCATATCAAAAAAATCAAACGCCTTTTGGTGGACCTCGAAAATAAAGTAGAAAGCTTTACCACCGAAAATGAAGCAATTGAAACGACACAAACAGCTACACCTGTTGTTCCCGCTTTTCCTAGTTTAGGCGTTAATGAAATTATCATTGAAGAAGCCACGATTTTAGACTACGAAGGAAATGAAGAACTTCAGGCTGATCCCTTAGAAGAGGAAGAGGATCCCATACTAGACCCTACGGTGGATGTTAATGAAATTATGGTGAAGAATTACTCCATTTTTGATATTTTGGAAGAAACAGATCCTGCAACACTTCCCATCGAAGAGCCCCACAGCTTGTCTATAGAGGTAGTTGCTGCTGAAACTGTAATAGATCCAGTACCACCTCAGTCAAACGAATACAATACTTTTGAAGCCGAAACTAGATCAACAGAAGCAGCTAATACTCCAGGGGAGGAGAAACCTATGGAGGAAGTCGAAACGGCTCCAATACAAGAGGGTTTCCTAGCAGAAGAGGAAGTAACGGCTGCGCAATTAACGCAAATCCCAGCGGAAGAAATTCTACTAGCTACAGACGAAGATGTAGCTTTAGAAGAACCAACCCCTACTATAGAACCTACACACCAACAAGAAGAATCTGTTCCCTCTTGGGCACAACAACCTTCTACTCCTATTTTTGATGGTATTGTGACCAAAACATCCATCTGCATCGAACCGGAAGACGGTGTTATCACATCACCCATAGAACTCGAAGAGGAAGAAACACTCGATCTCTTTGAAGGTGAAATTCTTTCCATTCCCTCCCAAGAAGAAAAGGTAGAGAAAGAAGGAAAGAAAGAAAAAAAGAAACCCGCAAAGGACAATAGTCAACAAGGACAGATTAGTCTTTTCTAACACATACAACCAGAGGATGTCTAAACCAGTCATCCTCTTTTTTTTATACAAAAAAAAACGCCCTCTCTTTCGCTATAACACACGTCTTCAACCCTTTCCAAATAAATCTCTCTAGTTATCTGTCGAAAAATATTTATTTTTTATATCTTTGCATCAGTAGTAACGAATAAATAATCGAATGGATATATAAATAAGTATTTCGTTTTAGTAGTATCAGTTGTACCCGACTGATAGGAGCAAACCTATTTTACTGGTGTCTATCTTCTAGACCCACAATACTTATTTATTTATGTGAATTTTACTCCAAGACCGTGAGTAGTGGTATACGGGCCACAAGTATGTATACTCATTAATCTTACTTTTGATTATTATGTCTATCGTTATAAAAAACTTATCCTACGCGCATTCGGATAAAACTCCCTTATTTCATCAAGTAAACCTGGTGTTGAACAAAGGCGAAAAAGCCAATTTAATTGGAGCCAATGGCACGGGAAAAAGCACCCTATTAAAACTTATCGCAACGGCAGAGCTTCCAGCCATTCAATTGGATGGAACAGCTTACTATTTGCCACAGATCAACGCCAATCAAACCGTTGTACAAACTATACAGGAAGCCTTGGCTATCGACAAAAAAATAGAAGCGTTACATCGTATTTTACAAGGTTCGATTGACGAACAAGATTATATCGATCTAAATGACGATTGGCTAATCGAAGAAAAAATAGCGCAAGCCTTACAGTATTGGCAATTGGAGGAAAAAGATCTAACCCAACCGATGAATCAGCTCAGTGGAGGGCAACAGATGCGGGTCTACTTTGCGTCTATCCACATTCACCAGCCCGATGTACTCTTGTTAGATGAACCCACCAATCACATCGACCAAGATACCCGACAGTTGTTGTTCCACTTTTTGGATCAATACAAAGGTACCGTGTTAGTGGTGAGTCACGATATGGAACTTTTAAATCGACAAGCCCTCACCTTTGAAATTACCCCTCATGGCATTCAGCAATACAAGGGAAATTACGATTTCTACAAGGTTCAAAAACAAGAGGAATTAACAACCTTACAGCACAAAATAGACGTGCTGAACAAGGACTTGAAAAGCGTTAAAGTCGAACAACAGAAGCTGTTACAAAAACAACAAAAAGCAGTAGGGCAAAATAAAAAAGCAGAACAAAAAGGCGGATTGCCAAAGATTGTAATCAATACCTTAAAAAATGCAGCAGAAAACAGCAGTGCCAAAAGCACTGAAGTTCAAACTGCCAAACAAGCGAAACTACAGGAAGAACTTTGGCATGTAAAAGATCAACTGGAACAGGCTAAACCCTTTCAGTTGCATTTCAATGACTCCAATCTTCATGTAAATAAAGTTCTTTTTCAAGGCAAGGATCTCAATTTTCAATATGATACGGCCAAAGAACCCGTTTGGACGGATCCACTACAGATTGAAATTCGAAGTGGAGAACGAATCTTAATCGAAGGAAAAAACGGTTCAGGAAAGTCGACGTTATTACACCTATTGGTTGGACATCTTCAACCGACCTCGGGTCAACTTGAGCGATTAACGTCTCGAATCGTATACTTGGATCAATTTTACTCCCTTTTGGATCAAACCAAAACAGTACTTGAACAAGCCCAAGCTTTTAACCTCCGCTTACTCGATGAGGCAAGTTTAAAAAACACCTTGTTTCAGTATGGCTTTCAGCCTGTCATTTGGAGTAAACCCATCACCCAGTTAAGTGGTGGAGAGTGTTTGCGTCTGACTATTTGCTGTTTGAATCTATCCCTGGATACAATAGATGCCTTAGTGCTAGATGAACCGAGTAACAACTTGGACATTTTTGGTTTAGAAAGCTTGTATCAGGCCTTGAGCACCTATAAAGGCACAATTGTATTTGTGTCCCATGATGTCAATTTACGCCAAGCTATTCAGCCGAATCGCATCGTCCAGCTGTAGATTCAATCTTAACGAAATACTTGATTTAAGATGCAATTACACCGGATACAGAAGAATGAAAGTATAAAAAAAGGGAGGCTTCATCGTCTCCCTTTTTAATTATAATGCAGCAATTTCCGTTGTGTAATTGGCATTTTTATTACGTGCATCAAAACGCGTAGCAAATGCTTCTGCTTGTTGTTTGAAGTAGGTATAAAGCTCCTCTAAATCGTATATACCACTTTCTTTATAGTAAGGCAATTGAGGAGATAGTTGCAATTCTCTTTTTCCTCCTTGCTTCATAATAGGCAACATATAACGGGCGAAGTTGTAACGGTGAATATCTTCTGCATCGATATCCCAAGTAGCAATACGCTCAAAGATAGACCAGGTTTCTGGGTGATTAATCGCATGCATATACGACATCAACAATCCCATAGAATAGCCTACCGAACTGTCATATTGATCATGGGCTTCATATTCTTCGATGGCTTTATCGAAGTATTTTGCAGCTCCTGCTGCATCACCTGCCACCCAAGAATAGTACGTCAAGCTACAAAAAGTTTGAAAAGGCATGGAATAACACGTCAACTTCTTGTGAATTAAGTCTTGCGCTTTAATGATTGCATCGTCCAGTTTTCCTTGAAACAACAACAATTCCACTTCGGTATCTAACTCACAAGCAGAACAATTAGTCATATCGTCTACTAATGCGGCATTCGCTGCATCAATGTAGGTTTTGGCTAAATCGTAATCGCGCAAATGGAAAGCCAATCCCGTCATTACATTGTGATAGGCACGGGAGCTGAAACCATTTTTCTCTAACCTGCGTTTGAGGTCTTCTCCAATTTTTTCGATTTCCTCTAATGGAATCAGTGCACTGCGGTAGGCTGAGCAAAACATCCA
>JASLHL010000044.1 GCA_030152225.1 Flavobacterium sp.
TTTTTAGTATATTTTTGCATCTTACAACAACAACTAAAATAATCTTATCGCAATGATTTATTTCTTCGAAAACCCTTCGAAAAAGTTCTACGCTGTTCAGGTGGAGAACGCTTTATCTATTGAAGATATTCAAAAACTAAACTGGCTTTTTGGCAATGCTACGCATCTAGATCAAAAAGTAATCAACAACAAATTTATTGGTCCACGTGCAACGATGATTACTCCTTGGAGTACGAATGCAGTTGAAATTACACAAAACATGGGCATCAATGGAATTGTTCGCATTGAAGAATTTTTCGAAGCAAACCAACAAGAGTTTGATCCGATGTTGTCTCAAGTATTTGAATCATTAAATCAAGATATTTTCGCGATTCACATTCAACCAGAGCCAATTCTGTACATCGAAGATATTGCGAAATACAACCAAGAAGAAGGTTTAGCGCTAAATGAGGAAGAAATTGCTTATTTGGAAGACTTAGCTCAAAAAATAGGACGTAAACTAACAGATTCAGAGGTATTTGGTTTTTCACAAGTAAACTCAGAACACTGTCGTCATAAGATATTCAACGGAACATTTGTCATTGATGGAGAAGAGCAACCTACTTCTCTATTCAAATTAATCAAAAAGACATCGGAAATGAATCCGAATGCTATTGTTTCGGCGTATAAAGATAACGTTGCTTTTGTAAAAGGACCACGTGTTACTCAATTTGCTCCTAAGTCGGCAGATAAACCGGATTTTTATGTAGAGAAAGAATTTGATTCTGTGATTTCATTAAAAGCAGAGACGCATAACTTCCCTACGACAGTTGAGCCTTTTAATGGAGCTGCAACGGGATCAGGAGGAGAGATTCGCGACCGTTTAGCGGGAGGACAAGGGTCTTTACCTTTAGCGGGAACTGCAATTTACATGACTTCTTACTCGCGTTTAGAAGAGAATCGCCCGTGGGAAAAAGCCATGGATGAAAGAGCGTGGTTATACCAAACCCCTATTGATATTTTAATCAAAGCTTCGAATGGAGCTTCTGATTTTGGAAATAAATTCGGTCAACCGTTAATTACGGGATCTATCCTTACCTTCGAGCACGAAGAAGACGCGCGCAAACTTGGTTTTGACAAGGTTATTATGCAAGCGGGAGGGATTGGTTATGGAAAATTAGACCAGGCGAAAAAACACAAACCAGAACAAGGAGACCAAGTGGTGATCCTCGGTGGTGAGAACTACCGCATTGGTATGGGAGGAGCTGCGGTTTCTTCTGCCAATACAGGAGCTTTTGGTTCTGGTATTGAGTTAAATGCCATTCAGCGTTCCAATCCAGAGATGCAAAAACGCGCGGCGAATGCAATCCGCGGTTTAGTTGAAGCAGATCACAATCCTATTGTATCGATTCACGATCACGGTGCGGGTGGACACTTAAACTGTTTATCGGAATTAGTAGAAGAAACAGGTGGACATATCAACTTAGATCAATTGCCTGTGGGTGATCCAACGCTTTCTGCAAAAGAAACGATCGGAAACGAATCACAAGAGCGCATGGGATTGGTTATTGCCCAAAAAGACATGGATACCTTAACGCGTATTGCGGAGAGAGAACGCGCACCGATGTATGCTGTGGGTGAAATCACCAATGATCATCGTTTCACTATCGAATCAGCAAAAACAGGAGCAAAACCAATGGATTTTGCTATTGAGGAAATGTTCGGTAGCTCGCCAAAAACAATTATGGCAGATCAAAAAATCGAGCGTATTTACGCGGATTTAGATTATAGCGTTGAAAAAGTAGACGAGTATTTAAACCAATTGTTACAATTAGAAGCTGTAGCTTCCAAAGATTGGTTAACCAATAAAGTAGACCGTTGTGTGGGAGGTCGCGTGGCTAAACAACAATGTACAGGTCCTTTACAATTACCGTTAAACAACTTAGGGGCGATGGCTCTTGACTTCAAAGGAAAAGAGGGAATCGCTACAACAGTAGGTCACTCTCCTGTTGTTGCCTTAGTTGATCCAACAGCAGGAAGTAGAAATGCTATTGCGGAAGCTTTATCTAATATTGTATGGGCTCCTCTAAACGAGGGAATGAAAAACATCTCCCTATCTGCTAACTGGATGTGGGCCTGTAATAACCCTGGAGAAGACGCTCGTTTATACGAAGCTGTACAAGCGTGTTCGGATTTTGCAATCGAATTGGGAATCAATATTCCAACGGGAAAAGATTCACTTTCAATGAAGCAAAAATATCCAAATGACGAGGTAATTGCTCCGGGAACAGTTATTATTTCTGCTGCATCAAACTGTACGGATATTACGAAAATCGTTGAACCAACCTTGAAAAAAGACGGTGGATCGATTTACTACATCCGCTTATCTCAAGATGAGTTCAAATTAGGAGGTTCTTCTTTTGCACAAATTTTAAACAAAATTGGTCAAGAGGTTCCTACGATTCAAGATGCGGCTTATTTCAAAAAGGCATTCAATGCGGTTCAAGCCTTAGTTGACAACAGACAAATTGCTGCAGGTCACGATATCGGAAGTGGTGGATTAATCACCACCCTATTGGAAATGACGTTTGCTGATGTAAATTTAGGTGCCGCTTACGACTTGACTCCTTTACATGAAAAAGATACGGTAAAAGCGCTTTTCAACGAAAATATCGGTTTAGTTCTTCAAGCGAAAAACGACAGTGAATTCGAAAAAGCACTAGCAGCAGCAGGTGTTGAAGCAACTAAAATCGGAACCGTTCAAACGACGGAAACGGTTTCATTTAAAAATGGAAACGACAGCTTTAACTATAGTGTTCCTGCGATTCGCGATACGTGGTTCAAAACGTCGTATTTATTGGATCAAAAACAAACGAAAAACGACAGAGCGACGGATCGCTTTACCAACTATAAAAACCAACCGCTACAATTTGCTTTCCCTGCTCAATTTGACGGGAAGAAACCTGCAATTGACGCGTCTAAACCACGTCCAAAAGCAGCGATTATCCGCGAGAAAGGAAGTAACTCTGAGCGCGAGGTTGCCAATGCGATGTTCTTAGCTGGATTTGACGTCAAAGACGTTCACATGACGGACTTAATCTCAGGAAGAGAAACATTAGAAGACATCCAATTTATTGGAGCCGTTGGTGGTTTCTCCAACTCTGACGTATTGGGATCTGCAAAAGGATGGGCGGGTGCTTTTATGTACAACGAAAAAGCCAATACCGCTTTGAAAAACTTCTTTGCACGTAAAGACACACTTTCTGTCGGTATTTGTAATGGTTGTCAGCTATTTATGGAATTAGAGTTAATCAATCCAGAACATGCGGTACACGGAAAAATGTTACACAACGATTCTCAAAAACACGAGAGTAACTTTACGTCTGTTACGATTCAAGAAAACAACTCCATCATGTTATCTACACTAGCAGGTAGTACGTTAGGGGTTTGGATTTCACATGGTGAAGGTAAATTCAACTTACCTGAATCAGAAAGCAACTACAATATTGTAGCGAAATACGCGTACGATAGCTATCCAGCTAATCCAAATGGTTCGGATTACAACACAGCGATGTTATGTGATACTACAGGACGTCACTTGGTGATGATGCCACATATTGAGCGTTCTTTATTCCAATGGCACTGGGCGAATTACCCAGCAGGTCGTCAGGATGAAGTATCTCCTTGGATGGAAGCTTTTGTTAATGCACGTCAATGGATTGAAGCAATCAACGAAAAATAATATACGCAAAAGCCCTCGATATCGAGGGCTTTTTTTATGGGTCTTAACAAGTAATTAGCAGCAAACCAATCGCTTTGTCAAAAAAAATATGTAGCTTTATGGAAAGGCACTTGAATGAAGTGCGCTTGTGTAATTGAAAAACATGTAAAAAGAAAGCATTATGAAAGTAAGACCTATTCGTACGGAGGAAGATTATCACATGGCTATGATAAAAGTACAATTATTAGAAAGCACCCCACAAAGTAAAGATAGCGCAGATGAATTGGAGGTGATGCAAATTCTAATCGAAAAGTATGAACGAGACAATGCGCCTATGGGAATGCCAGATCCGATTGACAGTATCAAAATATACAACCAATACTTTTCCGATGAAAAAGAAGAGTAACTAAAAAAACCAACACCCTGCTTAAAGCCTTGTGTTGGTTTTTTGTTTTTACTAGATCAAGGACAGCGCATAATCTTTTAAGTTCTAATGGTTCTTATGAAAAAGCATCCCACTTGCCTCTATCCTATTTCTTTGATGACGGTGCGAA
>JASLHL010000101.1 GCA_030152225.1 Flavobacterium sp.
CGATTTTTTTTAATTTGTTGAACGTTGACTTTCATAGGAAAATTGAATTTTTATGGTCAACCTATGTCAGGGACGTACACCCATCTCCCATCTCCCATCTCCCATCTCCCATCTCCCATCTCCCATCATCCATTCCTAAAATACTCAATTTTACTTAAAAACATGGCTGCCATGCGTTCGGCACGCCATTTCGCTTCTTCGGCAATTTTCCCTTCAAACAATTCATCTACTGTTGTATTAAAAATTTGCTTCCAGCGCTCAAAGTGTTCCGTCTGTACGGGCAGTTTTGCATGGGGTGGAAAAGGTCGTCCGTTATAGGTATGCTCTTCCAGTAATACCGTCTGCCAAAAGGCGTACATCTTCTCTAAATGATAGGGCCATTTTCCCTCCAATCGTTCATTAAATATGGGGCCAATCAGGTCATCTTGCTGTACTCTGCCGTAAAACGTATTGACCAACAGTTGAATATCTTCTAGGTGTTCTATATCTTTATTCATACCAATAAATTCTTTTAAATTCTCCGGGCATTCCTATTAAATCTTTATCTTTACCTTATGGTTACAATAACAATTTTAGGATCTGGAAAAGTTGCACACCATCTAATTGCAAACATATTAGATAGTGACCAGTTACACTTACAACAAATATACGCAAGAAATACGAATTCGGTTACCGATTTGGTTCCGGAAAGTATCGTTGTAAACGATATGGCTCAATTACAACCTGCCGATATTTTCATCATTGCAGTAAGCGACAGTGCCATAGAAGAAGTATCTGCCTCTATTCCCCTTGCGAATCAATTTGTCGTACATACTTCGGGTACGATTCCCATGTCGGCTATCAAATTGGAGCGCAGAGGTGTGATGTATATGTTGCAATCGTTTACCAAAGAAAAAGAGGTAGACTTTACTTCCATTCCCTTTTGTATTGAAGCCAACCACAAGGAGGACTTTCAGCTGTTAGAGCGCATTGCCGTTAGCTTTTCTGAACGCGTGTATAAAATCTCCTCAGAACAGCGCAAAGCCATCCATTTAGCAGCGGTTTTTGTCAACAACTTTACCAATCATATGTTTACCCTAGGCGAAGAGGTATGTAAAGAACATCAAGTACCCTTTGAAATTCTAAAACCATTGATTGCAGAAACGGCAAATAAAATCATGGAATTATCTCCTGTAGAAGCGCAAACAGGTCCAGCATCAAGAGGCGATCAAAACACGATCAATCAGCACTTAACGCTACTGACGGATAGCACGAAAAAAGAAATTTATCAACTTATCACAAAATCAATACAAAATAGATAATGTCTAAACACTTTAAAGAGATCATGAACGACATCACTACCTTCATATTTGATGTAGATGGCGTTTTAACAGACGGTAAAGTTCACGTTACCAATACTGGAGATTTATTGAGAATAATGCATATAAAAGATGGATATGCTATCAAAGCCGCCTTAGAAAACGGCTATCGCGTATGTATCATTTCAGGAGGAAGCAATGAAGGAGTAAAAACAAGATTACACAACCTAGGGGTGAAAGACATTTACTTAGGCGTTTCGAATAAAGTAGAAATCTTTAAAAAATACTGTACAGAACACAACCTGCAAGCAGCAGAGATCTTGTATATGGGGGATGATATTCCCGATTATCACGTGATGCAACACGTAGCACTACCTACAGCACCACAGGATGCCTCACCAGAGATTAAGCGTATCTCCCGCTATATTTCACACAAAAATGGCGGTGAAGGAGCTGTAAGAGAAGTAATTGAACAAGTGATGAAAACCCAACAAAAATGGTTTCAACACTTTGATGCTAAATACGATTAACCCCTCTGTATATGCCCTATCAAATACTCCATAACTATGCGATTGTATTAGGATCAAATTCGCCCAGACGCAAGCAATTTCTCACCGATTTAGGATTGACCTTTGTTGTTCGCGCTTCGGATATAGACGAAATTTATCCACCCGAACTCCAACGAGAACAAATCACCGATTTTATTGCGCGATTAAAAGCTTCTTCTATTGCTCTTGAGCATGATAAAGAAATACTAATCACTAGCGATACAACGGTTTGGAATGAAGGAAAGTCACTAGGTAAGCCCCAAGATCGGGAAGAAGCTATCGCTATGCTTCAAAGCTTATCGGGCAAAATGCATGAAGTAATTACGTCCATTTGCCTTAAAACCACGCAAAAAGAACATACTTTTCACGCGGTAACAGAAGTTCACTTTTCGAAACTGACAGCAGCGCAAATCGACTATTACGTCGATCAGTACAAGCCCTATGACAAAGCAGGGGCATACGGAATTCAAGAGTGGATTGGCCTTGTGGGAATTGAACGCATCAATGGTTCGTATACCAATATTGTTGGTTTACCAACAACGCAATTAATGAAAGAATTACTACTGTTTATTAAATAGATAAAAAAATGCCTGAAGGATATTTATTGAAAGCCATAATTACGGCAATCGCGTTTCTTATTTACTTGATATCTCGAAAGATAATCAACAGTATTATCCATTCTTTTTCAAAGAAATCCGACATGAAAGAAGGACGCGAAGCGGTGGTAATCCGCCTGTTTAACATCCTACTCGTCGTGTTGCTCGTCGTTATTATCTTCACCATATGGGGGGTTGAAAAAGACAATATTTGGCTAACACTCACTTCTGTTTTTACCGTTATCGGTGTAGCCATGTTTGCCCAGTGGTCGTTGTTGAGCAATATCACTGCTGGTATTTTGCTTTTCTTTTCCTTTCCCTTTCGCATTGGGGATATTATTCGAATTCAGGATAAAGATTTCCCAACAGAAGCGAGAATTGTCGACATCAAAGCCTTTTACATTCTATTGGTCACCAAAGACGGGGAGCAAATCTCCTACCCCAATAACTTACTCTTACAAAAGGGAATCGTTATCTTGAGTCCAGATCACTTTGAAACTCATACAAATAGTACGTTACAGGAGTAATAGAAGTGATGGGTGATAAGTGATGCGTAAAGGGTAGGTTTTTCAATACGAGAAAAAACATACAATAAACAAAAAAGCTTGAGACTATCTCAAGCTTTTTTGTTTATTGCTCCTTGTTTATTGCTCTTTGTTATTTGTTATTTGCGCGGTTTGAATGGCTTATCGACTCATCACTGTCAACCGTAAACCATAAACTATTCCTCCTGTTCGTGGGCAAAAGGCAAGCTCCATTTATAGCGCACGGCAAACAAGCGCAACGCAATAATACTTCCAGCTGTGGTGATATAGATTACTTCCTTATTCACCTGATAGTGATCCAATAGATAATAAACACAACCGCCGAAAATACAAGCGGTGGCATAAATCTCTTTTTTAAAGATAATGGGAATTTGGTTCGCTAAAATATCGCGGATTACTCCCCCAAAACAAGCGGTTATAGTTCCCAAAGCAATACAAAAAACAGGATGTAACCCTACAGACATTCCCTTAGCAATACCGATTAAGGTAAAAACGGCAATTCCGATTGTATCAAATAAAAACAGGGAGTAGCGCAAAATAGTAAAGCGCTTATAAAACACTAAAGCGAGAAACACGCCTAAGAAGGTCGCGTAAAAATAATTCAGATCCGTTAACCAGAACACAGGTGTAATACCGATCATCATATCGCGTATGGTTCCTCCTCCAACGGCAGTTGCAAATGCCAAAATAATCATTCCGAACAGATCTAACTTGCGTTCGCGCCCTGCTAATGCTCCGGAAATAGCGAATGCCATTGTTCCGAGCAAATCTAAAATCTCAAAAAAACTCAACATGAAAATTTATTATTCTTTACCAGTATAATGGCTGTAGTCCTTGAGGACTAATTCAACAAACGCTTGATTACTCAATTCCAACTTGCCTTTGTCAATCCCCAATTCTGATTCCAATTTACGGGCTAAAGCTTTAATTAATGAAAAATCTTGACTCCCTTTATAACGGAGATAAATCTCTTGGACTACGCCAATATCTGCATCCGATAAGCGGATGACTTGTGGCAATACAGGAATATACTCCTCCTCTACTTCACGGAAGATCGTAGTGCCTATATTAATTCTATTCTTTGTACTAATGACGGTTGTACCAGCAAAAATATCCCCTAAACGCTGGCTATTTTGCGTAAAAATAATGCTAAAAATAGCGACAATACCATTGGAGGCTAAAATATCTAATACGCGCATGATCCATCGAACAAAGTAGTCGACAATCGTCGCTTGATACCCATCGATTTTAATGACCTTAATACCCATAATTTTTTTCCCAGGCGTTTCTCCTTGCATGGCTACTTCAAAAAAAACGCTATAAAAAATAATAGGCAGTGCAACAACCACCCAATAGGCATTATAAGACCAAGAATCACTATTAAAATAATCAGACCATTGAAACAGGTGATCAACGTAATAGAACACAATCATATACAAAACTTTAAAGATCATATCCAACATAAAAGCCAAGATACGCTCCCCTATAGCGGCAGCTTTAAAATCTATTTCTATGTTTTGTGTTGTATTTATTGTTAATTTAGCCATAATTATATTTTTAACTAATCACCTCATGAGAGAAGTTGCGTTTATTAAAAAAAACAAAGAGCTCTGGCTTTCATATGAAAAGGCCCTTTATTCTTCGCAAACGCAAAAACCAGACTATCTTGCTGAATTATACATGCAAATCATGAACGATTTAGCATATGCCAAGACTTTTTACCCAAAGAGCAAAATTACACAATATTTAAACAGTTTGGCCATACAAACCTACCAAAAAATATATAAAACAAAACGAATTGAAGAAAGTAGAGTGAAACGCTTTTTTCTTTTGGATGTTCCCCTAACCGTTTATCGACATAAGCGCAAGCTAAACTTCACTCTTTTGGTTTTTGTACTATTCGTTGCAATCGGAGTTATATCAACCCATTATGATCCTGAATTCGCGCGTAATGTATTGGGTGATTCCTATGTAAACCAAACGCTGGACAACATTAAAAATGAGGACGCTATGGCGATTTACCAATCGGGAAGTACCTGGGGTAGTTTTATTGGAATCACAGCCAATAATTTATACGTGGGGTTGCGCTTCTTTTTATTTGGCTTAACCGCAGGCTTAGGAACGCTCCTCTTTCTTTTGTACAACAGTGTTATGTTGGGAACCTTTCAGTATTTTTTCGTCAATGAACACGCCTTTATGGACAGTGTAAGGGGAATTTGGTTACACGGAGCCCTTGAGATCACAGCAATGGTGGTCGAAGCATTTGCTGGAATCGTCTTAGGCGCTAGTATGTTATTTCCCAAAACACTTTCGCGCTTAAATTCACTCAAAATAGGGTTTAAAGATGCCTTAGCTATCTTCATCGCTACCGTGCCCTTTACTATCCTAGCTGGATTTATTGAAGGCTTTATTACGCGACATGCCAAAGCCATGCCCGATATACTGAATTACGCCATTATCTTGGGAACTTTTAGTCTTATCTTTTTTTATTTCTTCCTATATCCCAAACGCCTAGCTAAAAAACTAAACCTATTATAAAAACAATTGCTATGTTTCTATTATTCCAAAAACGCGATTTTAGTGCGCTTGTAAGCGACACATTTACCTTTTTAAAACTAGAGGGAAAAAACTATTTCAAACACTTTTTAAAACTGTGTGGTATTCCCCTATTCCTCATCCTGATTTTTATTTATCTCTTAGCTGATCTGGGCGTATCTTCTGCTGTATCGGCCAATGCATATGGAGGATATAATCCAGAGCGCATTATCTCTCAACTGTTTGAAGAACACCTCGCCTTGGGACTATTAGCCATCGGTGGTCTAGTACTTGTAGCACTTGTTATGGGAATCATCTGTTACTCCTACCCAGTGCTATACATGAAAAACTTGGCCGCTGCTACTGATGAACCCGTAAACCAAAACGTTATCGGGAAACAAATCAAAGATAAATTAGGTCTGATCATCGTGTTTTTCTTGGGGACGACCTTTCTCGTTATTCCCTTACTGACGATCTTATTCTATATCTCTGTACTCTTAGTCTTCTTGATCGTTGGTATTCCAATCTTAATCTTAATGATACCGACTGCCTATGCCGTTTTAACCCTTGCTTTCTATGAATACCTCACGAGAAATGTTGGCTTTTTTACGGCTTATGGAAATGCGATTAAATACGTGCGTTATAATTATTGGTCCATCATTGGAAATACCTTTATTTTCTATATTATCACTTCGCTGATTACCTTTATTCCCTCGTTTATCATTCAGCTGCTTATCTTAGGTGGAGGCATGTTTTTTGACCCACAAGTTTCAGAAAGTCAGTTGCTGACTTCCGCCATCACTTGGGGAATTGTACTGCTGTATTTTGTCTACATCCTCTTGGGAACCTTAGCGCAAAACATCATGTTTATCAACCAAGGAATTATCTTTTATAGCGAAAGAGAAAAAGAGGAAAATTTCTTTACTAAACGCAAAATTGACAGTATTGGTTCGCATAATGAATAAACGCTTTTCTTTTTCCTTTCTCTGCCTTTTCTTCTATTTCTTGTCTATCCCTGTCCTTCAGGCACAAGAGCAAGCGGACGATTGTGACGATTGTCCTGTTCAAGTCACTGAAGATGTAAAAGAATCCGAAGTAGATACAACCAAAGTTGCATCCAATGCCCACTATCTATTAAACGATACGGAAGGAACGGTCTATGCTAAAAA
>JASLHL010000110.1 GCA_030152225.1 Flavobacterium sp.
AAAGATAATAAACTTAATAAAAGGTTAACGTTATTCGTTCTTTATAAGTGAAATATTAATTTAATGAGGATGATTAATTGATATTAATTAAAATTAATACGAAATTTGTATAAAAAAAGGAGCATTGTAACCCAATGCTCCTTTTTTTATACAAATTTCGTATTAATTTTAATTAATATCAATTAATCATCCTCATTAAATTAATATTTCACTTATAAAGAACGAATAACGTTAACCTTTTATTAAGTTTATTATCTTTGTTTCTTTAACACACTTTTACGGATGAAAAAGATTTACTTTCCTTTACTTTTCCTAACGACTGCTTTTACTACTTACGCACAAGAAAAAATTGAGGCCGTGTACAATACGGCAGCAGCGGTAGAAACTCAAGCGATTACGTATCAAAACAACAACGAAATTGAAAAAGCATTGGCTGAATATGCCAAGGTGGATGAGTTGGATCCCGCTTATTTTGAAGCACAATATCAACGCATCCTGTTGTACTTAACCCTTGAGCAAAACACAGAAGCTGAAGCACTGTGCAAAAAGTTTATTGATCAATATGGCAGCGAATTACCACCCAAGTATTTTCTGTCCTATGGTATTTTCCAAAGCGATCAAGGAAAGTATGCAGAAGCATTGGCTTATTTAGAAAAAGCTAATGCACCCCATAGTTTAAATATTCTTGTCAAGTATAATGAGGCGCTTGTCTATTACAAAGACGGGAAAAAACAGCAGGCCTTAGACCTGCTAAAAGAAGTAATTACGCTTGCTCCTAATTATGCACAAGCTTACTACATCCTGGGGCTTATCGCTATTGAAGATGGACAAGGGGCGATTGGACTCCTGTCTCTTTTAACCTATTTATCCATCTATCCAGATACGGCTGCTGCAAAAGAATGCCTACAACAACTCAATCGCAATTTAGCGGATATTTACACCACTACGCCACAACTAATCTATGGCAGTGAAGGTGATGATTTTTCGGAATTGGACATTATTTTAAAGAATAATTTAGCGCAACATAAAAATTATCCGCTTAAAGTAGACCTCGACCACCGGGTGACAAGAGTCATTCAAGCACTTTTGGAATATATGCAGGAACACCGAGTACAAGGCGGATATTTTGAAAATCGCTATGCGCCTTGGATGAAAGAAATTGTGCAACGCAATCTTCTTTCTCCCTTTACCTATGCAGCTATGATCTCTCAAGAAGAGCGCTATTCGAAGCTGTTCAAGAAACAAACAACGGCGATTCGCAACTACCTCAACAATGAGCTACGACCACATATTCGTCCACTGCTCTATCGTGCAACAGTGGACGGAACAACCTATCAGGTAACGGAAGTAGAGCAAGGTTTTTTTTATCATCAAGGGAAGTTTAATCACTTAAATGGGGCTGCAATTCAACTGACTAAAAACTACCACAAGGAAAGCGAAGGCGCCTTTGTGGATCATCAGCTGACGGGTCTAATTAAATATTATAATTCCCAAGGCAAACTCTCCTCCACCTCTGCCTATACCGCAGGCCAAATCGATGGGCTTGTCACAACGTTTTACACCACAGGCAAGGTCTATATGGAAGAAAATGTCAAAGGAGAAAACCTAGATGGCAGAACTACAATCTACTACATTGACGGAAGTAAAAAGGGTGTTTTAGATTACAAGGAAGGGAAAGTTTCTGGTGACGTTTCGTATTTCTTTCCCACAGGTGAAACTGAATACCACTATACGGCTATCGATGGAAAAAAAGAGGGCGATATCTTGACCTATGATGAAAATGGGCAGGTAATCAGTATGTACACGTACCATGACAATCTTTTAGAGGGATTGGGGACAACCTATTATCCCAATGGCACAGTAAAAAGTGAGGCGCTATTTAAGGCCGACGAATACGTTTACTACAAGGAGTTTTTTGAGCATGGTGTGTTATCCTACGACTATCAATACGAAAACAACCAGCTAAAGACGGGGGATTCTTACAACATTAAAGGAGAACTCCTAGAACACCAAGTGTATGATACAGCAGGGGAATTAGAAACGGTTATTTCGTATGAAAAAGGACAGATTCACCTGATTGAAAAACAAAAAAACGGACAAATAACAGAACGTCAAACCATTAATCCTAAAACAAACCAATTAGAAGTTCTTCCAACCCAGGGAGTCGTACAGTTTTACTATCCTAATGGTCAGGTATACGGAGAGGGAACGCTCGTAAAAGGCGCCCAAGAAGGCCTGTGGAAATACTATTACCCACATGGTGCTTTACTCAGTGAAACGAATTATAGCCAGAACCAAGCGACAGGAGAAATAAAAAAATACAAAAAAACTGGGCAATTAGACGAAATTTATACGCTTGAAGAGGGTAAAATGTCAGGCTTATACCGCTACTATAAGGCAGATAAAATCGTCTATATGGATTACAATACTGCAAGTAAACAAACAGGTCCTTCGACCTCTTTTTACGATTATCCTACCCCAGATGTCAAGAAATTTTATACTGAGGGTGTATTGGACAACAAAGAGATTTACTACAGCATAGACGGACGTCCTTATCGCGTCAATCACTATGATGAAGGATCGTTGTTCCAAATTGATTTTATAACAAATGAACAAGTACAAACCTTGCACTTAGATCAATATCCAACAACAGGAACGTTTACAGCCGAACTTTTTAACACAAAAACGTTCTATACGTTGAAAAACGGCTTGTTTGATGGTCCTGTAAAACGCACAGATTCAACGGGAAAAATTGTATTAGACACCTATTCCTTGCGCAACAATAAACTTCAAGGTGATCACATCCTTTACTATCCGAATGGCGTGGTCAATGATCGCAATACCCTAATTCTAGATAGGCGCTATGGTTCTAATGAACACCGCAATCCAGATGGAAAAATAAGAGTTACTGCTACTTATATTAGAAATATGAACCACGGTGGACGCCAACTTTATTATCCGGAGGGCAAGGTGGCCATACAAACTAACTTTCTCATGGATTACAAAAATGGAGAAGAAATTTTATCCAACGCTCAAGGTAAAGCAGTGCTTGTATTGGTGTATGATTTAGACGTTTTAGTTGGTTATAAAAATTTAACTGCAACCGAAGAATTAAGCGAAGTAATGCCAATTTCATCAACGGATACAGTAGTAAAGTCAACCTATACATCGGGTCAATTAGCCGCTGAGGTTCACCTAAAAAAACAAAGTTTAGATGGCTCCTTACACATTTATAACCCAACAGGTAAAAAAGCATATCACCTGAATTATTCTCTTGGTAGCAAAAACGGAGCCGAGCAAATCTATCACGACAATGGAGCATTGTACTCCAGCACATCCTATGAAAATCAAACCCTAACGGGATTGAAAACAATTTATAGCTCCACTGGAGAAAAACAGTTTGAATTTTCTTACTACCAAGGAGAATTACATGGCGAATTCAACATTTTTGAAGCCAATACCCTTAAACAAACCTATTACTATGATTCAGACTTCTTATCCAATAAAAAGTAGTATTATTTTTTTCTTCTTATTGTGTAGTTTCTTGGTGCAAGGACAATCTTTAAGTGAGCTATCAGAAAAATACAAGGGGTACAACGAGATTATTTTAGACTATAAGCAAACCTATACGATAACGAAAAACAAGGATAAATTGGTGATCCTACGGGACACTTATGAAGAGTACTATTTGCTGTTAAGTGATAAAAACAACCATGCGGTATCGGATTTTACTATTTTTTCGGAACTCAATCCACTGCGCTCTTTTGAGGCATATACGTTGAGTTTACAAAACAACAAGTATAAAAAAATAGTGCCCAAAGGAATTACGGAAGCGCCTTATGATCGCAATTCTATTTTTCATTCGGACGTTAAAAAGAAAACAGTCAATTACAGTGGTTTAACGCCAGGATCAAAGCGCATCCTTTCTTATACCCATGAATTTACAGATCCCTTTTTATTGATTCCCTTTAGCGTACTATCTCATGTTCCCAATGAAAAAGTCACCTTTGAGATCATTGCGGACAGCGATATTGAACTGACCTATCGCACGTTTAATACAGCAAATACGTCGATTACCTATACGCAGGAAGTAAAGCGTGGGAAGAACATCCACCGTTGGACCTTATCGAACCCACCCTTACTTCCCTTAGAGACTAACCGCCCTACAGCGGCTACCTTTATTCCATCGGTTTATTTTTGGATTACTTCGTATCCCGCAAAAGGGCAAACTGTTTCACTCTTAGGAGATGTCGATCAGCTCTACGCCTACTATTCGACGTTTATTCAAACCTTAAACACCGATTTAGATGCGGAATTTATTGCGTTTACACAGGCTTTGACCCAAGACGCCCAGACGGAAGAAGAAAAGGTAAAAACCATATATCAATGGGTGCAGCAAAACATTAAGTATATTGCTTTTGAAGCGGGTTATGATGGCTTTATACCGCGAAAGGCGGATCTTGTTTTCACAAGGCGCTATGGCGATTGTAAAGACATGGCGAGTATTATCACGGCTATGTGTCAATCCATTGGCATTAACAACGTCTATATCGCTTGGGTGGGAACGCGCAAGATCCCGTATTCTTATAAAGAGCTTCCTACACCGCAAGTGGACAATCACATGATTGCCTTTTACGATATAGGCGAACAGGGCATTTGTTTGGACGCTACGGATTCTTTTTTACCGTTTGGTATGGTACCCAACACGATTCAAACCAAAGAACTTTTAGTTGCACTGCGCAAAGACGAATATAAAATTCACAAGCTCCCTGTTACAACAGCAACTAGAAATAGCCTACAAACTCTGGATTCACTTTCTATTGAAAAGTCAAACATAACAGCTAAGTCAACCCTTGCATTTTCAGGCTATTTGAAATCTTTTGTTCATGCCAATCTGACCTATAGTGGACGGAATACCAAAGAAGACATTGTAGAAGCAATTGTCAATCAATATATTCCCAATTTAAAATTGACTACGCTTACCTCTATTGATCAGTTGGATTTATCCGATCAACCGACCGTTATTCGATTGAATTACAAGATTCCCAATGCGGTGATTACAGCGGGTAATGAGTTGTATGTAGATTTGAATTTATACCAACCATTCCAAAAGGAAAACATTATTCTCCCTCGACAAACGCCTTACGAAGTAGAAGCATTGGAAGCCTATGATAACAAAGTTATACTGGCTATCCCCCCTGGGTATCGCATCAAGTATCTTCCCTCCAACCAGCAGTTTTCTACTGCGTATTTGGATGCTAGCTTTACTTGTCGAGCTGATCAAGCAATTGTTGAATTGCACTATGTCATTTCATCCAAAAAATTAACCCTATACCCCGACGATTTCGAGGGTTGGAATGCATCAATTAAAAAATTAAACACCAACTACTTAGAATCCATTATTTTAGAAAAAATATGAAAAAAATAAGTTCCCTTATTCTAGCGCTACTTCCCCTTTTGCTCTGGGCACAAGAGCCAGCGTATAAAAGCTTCCAATTTGATGATACTCCCTTTACGCCAGCAAAAGAATTGGCCTCTGAAAAAGAAATCATCGTCATTCAAGACACCCAAATAGAATATGTAGCTGAAGACAATCAGTCCAAGGAGATCTTGTCGTACTATGTAAAGAAATACATCCATTCACAGGAAGCGATTGAATTGAACAACAAAATGTATATTCCCCTCAACAAAGGAGTAACGCTATTGGATGTACAATTAAGAGTAACACATAAAAATGGCAAGATAACGACGCTCAATGAGAAGTCTATTGAAAAGGAGCACAATTCCCAAACGGGTGTAGATTACAACTACTTTCCCGTTGACGGCTTGGAAATTGGAGCGATCATTGATTTACGCTATGTATTAAAAGGACCTGCAGACGTCACAGGGCGCATTTTCTTAATGCAAAGTGACAGCTACATCCAACAGCGCTCTATAGCCCTCATTTACCCGAATTACTTACAATTTGTCAGTCGTTCATACAATGGAGCAGTAGCGTTAACGGAAGACAAAGAGACGTATAGCGATCGCATTGCATTAGTGGGAACGAATACGGATGTTCCTGGTATTGCCAATGACGAAAGTTATTCGAATTGGTATAAAAATATCAAATACGTACATACGCGTTTTTACAACAATACCTATGCTCCAACGGCAGATCCTTATGGTGAAAAAGAATTTACGGCTCAAACCCATGCGAATTTACATCGCGATTTAGATAAAAATGAGCAAAAAGCGCTAGCAACCTTTGTCAAATCCATTCACAAAGAAAGTGATCCGCTAGCTCAAATTAGGGCGATAGAAAGCATCGTAAAAACGACAATTCAATACAATGAATACATTGACAGCAGTTCAATTACAGAGGTTTTGCGTTCAAAACAGGGAACGCTAAATGACTTGGTTTTACTTTATATCAACTTGTTTAACACCTATGAGATCCCTTACGAAATTGTCTTTACAGCCAATGCGTACCGCTACCCTTTTGATCCTCAATTCGTAAGCTACATCAGCTTACGTGATGTGTTATTTTACTTTCCATCACTTGAGGCTTATATGGATCCTTCAACGATACAAACGCGTACTCCAGTGATTGATGTAGCCTATCACAATCAGTATGGTTTATTTATCCAGAACAAAATATACGCTGGGGTTAAAATGGGAATTTCCGATTTTAAAAAGATTGAACTCCCTTACTTTTTCTCTAAAGATCTTGCAACAATTCAAGTGGACCTCACACAATTGGAACAGCCTATTGTCACTTCGCAAATTACCTTTACAGGCGATATGGCCTATAACTCCCAAGCCTACTTGTATTTTGCTTCACCAAGAGAAAGAGAGTTAATTGAAAAAGACCTCTTTAAAAATTACAACATTCAAACTGATTTTATAACGGCTACGGTTAAAAATATTGATATAGAACGCATTGGATTGGATCCCTTTATTGTAGAAGCAAGCTATTCTGCCACTGGTTTACTCAAAAAAGCAGGGACAAATTTCATCTTTGAAATTGGAGCAGTAATTGGCAAGCAGATGGAGTTTTATTCAGATAAACCGCGAAAACTGCCGATTCAGCTTAATTCAGGACGTTCGTATGAAAGAACCATTACCCTAAAGCTTCCGCAAGGCTATCACATTAAAAATATAGAAGATTTAGATAAAGTATATTACCTGGATCCTGAAAATAAATCCTTGGCCTATTTTACGATTACGCATCAAATAAAAGACAATGCATTAATCATTACCAATTTAGAAGGATACAACTTTGTAGAATTACCCGTGAGCTATTGGGATGACTATCGAAAAGTAATCAATGCTGCTGCGGATTTTAATAAATTATCCTTAGTATTGGAGTTAGATTAAATGGAAGTTCAACATCAAGTGAGCGAGTCCCCATACCTCACTTGTATCCCTTGGGCTTTAACCCGAAAGAGCGTTGATTTTTCAACGCTCTTTTTCATTCCCCTCAATCTTCTACTCTAACATGCCTTCAGCTGTTCGAAAGAAAGATTTGCTCTTTCGCTTTTTACCCGTAATTAAATTCTTCTCTTCGCACATGAAATTGCAAGTGTTCCTCTTCACCAGCACGTGCAATAAGGCTCGCTTCATTCCCCCACTGATCAAACAGAGAAAAATACATTTCACCTCCCCATTCGTAATAAGACCAGACGAGTCCTTCCCAGGCTTGATACACCCAAAAACACAACCCCTCCACTTCGTGGTTCTTGGCCCTAACTTTTCTAAATTTACTCGAGGTAAATTCAAACTTTGCTGTAAATACAGCACTGTCATCGGCTGCAAAGGTGTGATCCGTTGAGATGGTACAGCCCTTGTATATGCCCGATTGCTTATAGTGAAACCACTTGCTATTTATGCAAGAGGTATGTCGGATAACTAACCCATCTTGAGGGTTAAATTGCACATAATACTTCGTTAGCTTAGAATGTTCAATCCCATTAACATCTAGTTCAGTAAACGTTTGTACGCGGATATTAGACTGGGTAAATTGCCGTTTAGGCAATACGGTAATCGCAATGTAATCTGCGGCAATAGAGCTGTAGTTGTGCTCTTTTGCAGTAGTATACTCCACGCGTTTGATCCGCTGTATGTTGTGATCCTGCGACCACTGTTTAACTTTACAACGCACACAGAGTTTAAAGGCTTTCATCCATTCCTGTACAGCTAAATAAATCACGGCAAAAGACTCTTTTTCATCGCTTTGTTGTTTGGCTTCTTCCATTGGCGGATAGACGTACAAACCTGCTAGATGCGTATAGTGAATCTTCAGCTGAATTGGATTATTCTCTTCATCGACTAATTCTATGTTTTCTATAATTTCACTGGCGGGTATGCTGATGTACTTGTCTTTTTTATCTTTTGCTCGTAAGCTAATTTTGATTGCTAGTTGATGCTTTCCATTTGCGTACAGCTCTGCGGATTTAGCGCCATGTACTAGGCTAATATTCAACATGGTCAATGCATTTACATCCTCCCAATTGTACAAATTTTCCCCAATGCATTCGTTATTGGATACTATGGTATTTCCTTTAATATGGGCATCTTTGTATAGATAAGCGCGATCTTTAATGGTAGCATGTCCATAGACCTGTACATTGTCATAGACCTGTGCTGAACCCTCTACAGAAGCATGATCATAGACCTTCGCATAGGCAGACACTAACGCATTTCCCGAGATGGTTGCATTGCCATAAATCTGAGCCGAATCTTCCACTGATGCTTCATCATACACTTGGGCATAAGCCGTAACGATCGCATAATCAGACACGATTGCATTGCCATATACCTGAGCTTCCGCTGTAATTCGCGCTGCACCAAATACTTCGGCATTTCCACTAACTTTCGCATTGTCTAATATCGCAGCCTCGCCATATACTTTGGCATTATCCGCTATCCATGAACTTCCCGTTTGACTTAAATTGAGTTCACTTTCTATCCATCCTCCTTTTCTATGCGTTTTCAAACATTCTATGCGCCAAAGTAGACAGCCATTATACTCCATGGATTCATTGGTTATTTTGTACTTTTTCATCGCTATAACGTTTTGAATTTCAACTTTTCTCGCTTTAATAGGAAAACATCTCTTTTTTAGATTAGTTACAAAGCCCTTGTATCATTTTAACACTAAGATTATTTCCTCGATCCAATACGATTCCAAATGGCATTGGTATTACTCCTAGGAAACAGGATAAAATTATTTCAAAAAACAGTTCAAATACAAGCGATAGCGTTAAAACACAGATCAGCAAACAAGAAAGTTAACAAAAAGATACTGCTTTTAAAAAAATGGAATTCTTTCTTGTACAAGTCTAACAGAACGAAACAATACAAGCATGGAAAAAATAACGGTATAGTAGATAAGAGGAGTATAAACAAGAACGGTACAGCTAGAGCAGGACGAGACATCATTTGTAGGGGAATGAAAGGTATTTCCTTTGAAGTAAATCTATGGTAAATCCATAGTGAGTCCATGGTGCGTCTATAAAAAAGCTTGTTTTTAATAGACGCACTATGGACGCATAACGCATGCACTATGCTGACATATAAAAGAAAACCCCTACAAAAGGTGAATAAGAGTCCTTGAACGTCGATAGAACAGGCAAAAAAAGAGGATGCCCTTTTGAGACATCCTCTTTGTTGTAAGTTAAACCACTTTAAATAAACCGGGATATTCCGTTACAAACCCTGCTGCATCGAGGGTAATGGTTGCTTCGAAATCACTCCAAATATTTTTATAATGGTACGTATTTTCGGATAATTTGGTATACTCTTGTTGAACAAGTGTAAAATTCTCTTCTAGCGGATTAATATACAATACGGGAATGATTTTGGATTCCCCAATAGCCATGTTCAATCGATTAATTGGCAACGTATTGGTAAAAGGTGTTAGGGCAATATCGATATCGAGGCATTCTTTGAAGTGAGGATATTCCTGTTCATCAATAATCCATTGCTCGTTCAATTTATGTCCACTGAGCTGAAAGTAGCGATGTCCCTCTTGACAGCGGATATCAAAGAAACGAGTTTCCCAATTAGACGTTGTAACTACCTGATATTCCAAGCCGTAAATGCGATTGTTTTTATTCCCTACTACTTCACCTTTACAGTGAAAACTACCTTCTTTTTCGATGGTGGTAAAATGTTCCACGGATATAGAATCTATACCTAACCAAGTGCGTTTTTTTTCCATATGATTCAAGAAACTATAATTTATTTAATTTTACACTAAGCGTTGCAATAAAGGTGGGGATAAAAGGATCTATGGTAAAGCGTGGATGGGGTTGCAAAGCCTCATCATAAGCTATAATAGCAAATCCTGCTCTGGTTTGTCCACCGATCAAATCTTTGAGGGAATGACCAAAGACAAGGGCTTCTCCTTTTTCTATTTTTTGGTTCAATGCGGCTTCAGACAAATCGGTTTGATCAGCATAGGGAATCGTATACTTGGGTTGGATCATTCCTGTTGCTTTTATTTCTGCTTGTCGGTCCTCTATAAATACAACGGGATTATAAAAGCTACTGATTAGTTTTCCGCCTGTTTTCAATACGCGAAAACACTCTTCCCAAACTTTTGTAACATCATCGACATATAAATTAGAGATTGGATGGACGATTAGATCAAAATAATCGTCTTCAAATACACGAAGATCTCGCATATCCCCTTGTTTCGTTACTATATTCAACTGATTTCTTGTTGCTACATCACGGTCTTTTGACAATTGTTCTTCGGATAGGTCAAACACGGTTACTTCTGCTCCTAAAGCTGCTAGTATAGGCCCTTGTTGACCACCAGCAGACGCTAAGCACAGTACTTTTTTCCCTTTGATATCGCCAATCCAATCCTTATCTAAGCTTGTAGGCAGAACATACAACTCCCATATTCCTTGTTTTGCCTTTTCGACTACTTCACTACTGACAGGTTGAGACCAAGGAACATTTGCTCTTGCTTGGCTATCCCATGCCTTTTGATTGTGTTTTATAAAATCTTTCAATGATATACTAAATAAATGGCTGTTGAGTCATTTCAACTGACTATTTAAAAGTATCCTTTTTTATCGTATAAATCAAATCTTTTTTTCGCACTTCGTCCGTTTTACCCGTTCATTTTTCGTTTTAAAAATCGCTTTTCTAGTGATAATAAGTTGGTTGTGAGGTGGGTTAAAACGGTGTACAGTATGACCAAACACAACAAAAAAAGGGAGAATAAAAGCTGTCCTTTTATTCTCCCTTACTGTTTTATTTTTCGATTTGGATTAGGTTAACATTCCCCCATCCACATTGATTACTTGTCCTGTAATATAAGCTGATAATTCTGAAGCTAAGAATACACAAGCATTGGCAACATCTTCTGGTCTTCCACCGCGTTTTAATGGAATGGCATCTGTCCATCCTTTCACTACGTCTTCCGCTAATTTTCCTGTCATCTCTGTTTCAATGAATCCTGGGGCAATGACATTACAACGAATATTTCTCGATCCCAATTCTAAAGCCACTGATTTTGAAAATCCGATTACTCCTGCTTTTGATGCTGCATAATTGGCTTGTCCTGCATTTCCTTTCACTCCTACAACTGAGCTCATATTGATAATAGAACCTTTTCTATTTTTTAACATGGTGCGTTGTACTGCTTTGGTCATGTTAAATACAGACTTTAAGTTCACTTCAATTACTGCATCGAAGTCTTGTTCAGACATTCTCATCAATAAGTTATCTTTTGTGATACCTGCATTATTAATTAAAACATCAATATTACCAAAGTCTTTTAAAACTTCTTCTACCAATTGTTCTGCGGCTGCATATTCAGCTGCATTTGATTGATATCCTTTTGCTTGAACGCCTAAAGCAACAAGTTCATTGACCAACTCATCTGCTGCTTGTACAGATGAACTGTAGGTAAATGCTACGTTAGCTCCTTGTTCTGCAAAAGCTAAAGCTACACCTCTTCCTATTCCACGAGTGGCACCGGTAATAATTGCTATTTTTCCTTCTAATAATTTCATGTATATTTCAATTTTGTTTTGACAAAGGGCAAATATAAACAATTTGTAATTCGGGACTGAATTTTTTAAACTGTTTGTACCTCTTTTCTAAAAAAGGCCATATAAAATAAAGTAACGAGGAGCAAGAAGAGAAAATAGTACCCTTGTGTTACCAGCTCAATATACCCTAATTTTTTTTCTGTAAAGCTCAATAAGATAAGGATTTGTGCACCATATGGCAGGATTCCTTGCACAATACAGGCAAAAATATCCAAAATAGAAGCAACATAAGGGCGATTCAACTTATATTCTGTCGCTACATCATTAGCCACATTACCCACTACGAGGATGGATACGGTATTATTGGCCATACAAACCCCTACACCGGATACGAGAGAGGCGATGCCGAAAACAGCCCCTTTTGAGGTCTTAATTTTCTTTTTCATGCTTTGGAGAATCCATGCCAAACCTCCTTGACGCTCAATCATGCGCGCGAGTCCACCTGTTAACATGGAAAGGAGGAAGATTTCTGTCATCGAGGTAAACCCGAGGTAGGTGTGGTTGGCCAATCCAGCTAAGTCAAAATCTTCTCGTACTAAGCCGAGGATTCCCGCGGAGAGAATGCCCAAAAACAGGGCCACAAAAACATCGACTCCCACCAAAGCGAGTACAATAGTCAACACATAAGGGATCAGCAATACATAATTGGCTTGCTGGTTTACATCCAACGCAAAGTCTGCGGCATCATTTTTTGTAAAAAACAGCACTGCTATCGTTAGTATGGCCGCAGGGATAGCAATCTTAAAATTGGCTCTAAATTTATCTTTCATCTGACACCCCAACGTTTGTGTAGCCGTGATAGTGGTATCGGAAATAATTGACAGGTTATCACCAAACATTGCTCCGCCTAATAGCGAACCACATAAAAGTCCCATAGAACTCCCTGTTTTTTCTGCTAACCCGACGACAATAGGTCCCAATGCGACGATTGTTCCTACGGAAGTTCCAATAGACAAGGAAAGAAAACAGGCAATAATAAAGATTCCCACCCCTAAATAGGCTACGGGAATATACTGTAACCCAATGTGAACCATCGCATCTACCCCACCAATGGCTTTGGTGATGGTAGCAAAAGCACCTGCTAAGATATAAATCAAACACATGGTCATGATTTTACTATCCCCACATCCTTCGACCAAGGCGGTGATGCGCTCTTTCATTGGGGTTTTATAAAATAAGACAAAAGCCGTGATAATCCCCACGCTAATAGCAATGGGCGATGGCAATTGATAAAAGTTGTCTAAAGCTATTCCACTTCCTAGAAAAACAGCTACAAAAACAAAAAAGGGAATGAGGGTGTAGAATTTGTTCTCTGTCATATATATTCTTTTGCTTCTACTAACAAGTAACCGGAGATACCTATCGAAAAAAATATAGTACAACTCAACTACCAAACACTGGTAGATCAACATTTTTTCCATGACTGGCTTATCCTTTGGAGCACCTTGCTTGTTGTTGCAGGTTGCTATTTTTCTACTTGTTTTTAGAAAAATTCCTGATAATTAAGCCACAAAGGTAAAACCTTTATTTAAAAATGGCAACAAAAAACATCTTTTTCTTCATTTTATTCATTTACTCCCTTCTGTTTTTTAATCCTACTAGATATTGCTTACTTTTGTTCCCCTAACAAAAAAATACAATAAGAAATGAGAAAACTACTGCTTTCACTTGGATTAGCGGGTTTATTAACTACGGCTTCCTTTGCACAGCAAGGTCCTAAAAATGCAATTGGGTTGCGTTTTGGTGGAAACTCGGGATTAGGCACTGAAATCTCTTACCAAAGAGATCTAATGCGCAATAATCGCTTAGAACTAAACCTAGGATTTAGAAACAATGATGACTACAACGCAACAAAAGTTACGGGTATATACGAATGGGTATGGACTATTGAAGGGAACTTTGATTGGTATGCAGGTGTAGGTGCAGCTGTAGGTAATTATAGCTACAAATACTACAATCATTCAGGTAAAAGATACAAAGACAATGGTACATTTGGTTTAATTACAGGTACTGTGGGAATTGAATATACATTGAATGAAATTCCCTTACAAATTGCATTGGATGCCCGTCCTGAATTATACCTAAATAACTCCTATCGCGACGGACTCTACATCGACTTTGGTGTAGCCGTACGCTATAAATTCTAAAAAAATGTTTTCTCTTTTCTCTTAATAACGATTTGAAATAGCGAGGTTTTCCTCGCTATTTTAGTTTACAGTTTACTTTACAGTTTATAGTTTACAGTTTATAGTTTATAGTTCACAGTTTATAGTTCACAACTCTCCATTCTCCATTCTCCATTCTCCATGTACGTCCCTGACATAGGTTG
>JASLHL010000142.1 GCA_030152225.1 Flavobacterium sp.
TCCACCTACCATCAGTAATTGTTTGAAAGTCTGAGGTGACTGTGGAAGAGCGTAAAATTGACCTGGATTCATACGAGAAGGCACCACAAAATCACGTGCTCCTTCTGGCGTTGATTTAATCAAATATGGTGTTTCTACTTCACAAAAATCAAGGTTGGATAAGTAATTGAGAACTTGCTGTGCCACCTTATGGCGAAATAATAAACTATTTTTTACTGGATTACGACGGATGTCTAAGTATCTGTATTTCATGCGGATATCTTCGCCTCCGTCTGTTTCATCTTCAATGGTAAATGGAGGTAATTGTGCTTGGTTAAGTATAGTTAATTCTTTAACTAATACTTCAATCTCTCCAGTTGGGATATTAGCATTTTTTGATTCCCGCTCGATGACAGTACCTTTTACTTGAATGACAAATTCACGGCCCAATGATTTTGCTATTTCCATAACAGAAGCTTCAGTACGCGCTTCGTCAAATATAAGTTGAGTGATGCCATAACGGTCACGTAAATCAACCCATATCATAAATCCTTTATCACGTGATTTTTGAACCCAACCTGATAGGGTTACTTCTTTATTTACATCGGAGACGCGTAGTTCACCATTGGTGTTACTTCTATACATTGTATATTATGTGAATAATAAAAAAATCTTAATAAATAATGGCATTCTTTTTAAGCAATAAGATTGCCCCTGCAAAATTATCGGATTTGAGGGAGAATAACGAATTGAAATCGTATAATAATTTTAATATTCTTTCCCTTGTTGGTTGTTTTTGTTCCTGATTGGTCATTTTTTTTCACTTGTATTTTTCGCTACCACTTTCCCCCACTAAATGCCTTTTGGGGGCTATTTTTATCCTAAAAGCACTCAAATATTACAATTCTATGTCAATTGGGGGCTTTAATTAGCTGTTTTTTAATTTGTTGATATTCAAGTATATTCTTTGTTTTTGATTAATCTAGCCTTTTTTTTTGCTGTATTTTCATAAAGATTGCTTATGTGGAAAACTTTTTTGTGGGAGTTTGTGGGAGTTTGTGGGGGAAAGTGTATACTTTTACATTAAAATTTTGATTAGCAGTATAGACTAATGAATTATTTGATTGGAGAATACGAATGCAAGCTGGACGCCAAAGGAAGAATGGTTGTTCCTGCAGCGCTCAAGCGTCAGCTACCTGACGTGGAGCGTGAAGGGCTTGTTGTGAATCGTGGCTTCGATGGTAATTTGGTGATTTATACGCGTAGCGAATGGAATAAAATTTTGACACAGCTATCTCGTTTGAATCAGTTTCAAGCAAAGAATAGAGATTTTGTGCGCAAGTTTACAAGTGGAGCAACGGAGTTATTTCTGGATTCTGCAGGTCGCGTATTGTTGCCAAGAGTGTTGTTGGATTATGCACAGGTAGCAAGTGAATTGGTGCTAGTGTGTAATTTGAGTAAAGTAGAATTGTGGTCTAAGGCTAAGTATGAAGAGAAAATGACTTCCATATCAGAAGAAGATTTTTCTGACTTAGCGGAGTCTGTAATGGGAGATTTTGATTTAGAAGGAGGATTAGATGTCTGAAGAGAAAGTATATCACGTACCAGTGATGCTTCATGAATGTATTGAAGCTTTAAATATAAAGCCTAATGGTGTCTATGTAGATGTCACTTTTGGGGGTGGCGGCCATTCTCGTGAGATACTTAAGCATTTAGGGCCTCAAGGCAAGTTGATTGCTTTTGATCAAGATCCTGATGCGTTGAATAATAGTATTGATGATCCTCGATTTGTATTGGTACATCAAAATTTTCGTTTTATAAAGAATTGTTTGCGCCTTGAAGGTGTAAAGCAAGTAGATGGTGTTTTGGGCGATCTTGGTGTCTCATCTCATCAATTTGATGATGCTGAGCGTGGATTTTCTATTCGTTTCGATGCGGATTTAGATATGCGTATGGATCAAGTATCTGATCTTGATGCGAAGAAAGTGTTGAATACCTATAGCGAAGAGGATTTGCATAGGATATTCGGTATGTACGGTGAAGTACAGAATGCAAAATCTTTGGCTAAAACAATTGTTACAGCGCGATTAACAAAAGAAATTCAGACTGTAGCAGAATTAAAAGAGGTAATCAAGAAGATGGTTCCTCGTGGAAAAGAACATAAATATCATGCGCAGGTGTTTCAAGCTTTGCGTATAGAGGTGAATAGAGAATTGGAAGCTTTGCAAGAGTTTTTGTTACAGACGGTTCAGGTATTGAAAGAGGATGGAAGATTAGTGATTATGTCTTATCATTCTTTGGAAGATCGCTTAGTAAAAAACTTTATGCTGAAAGGGAAATTCAGAGGTGAGGTGGAGAAAGATTTTTTTGGTAATGAAATTAAACCTTTTAAGGTTTTGACGCGAAAAGCTGTGACAGCAACAACGGAGGAACTAGAAAAGAATAACCGTTCACGAAGTGCAAAACTGCGTGTTGCTGAAAGAAATGGTATAGCTTAAAAATAGAGTTTATGTCTAGGCAAAACACCATACGCGATAAGGAGTTAAGTGAGGATATCCAGGAGGAAATGTCTGAAGCGGTTGAAGAAAAGGTTGAAAAAACGCAACATTTTATAAAATCCATTTTCTCACCAAGCAGAATATCAACTTACTTAGTAACAAAAAATTTTCCTTTTGTTGCTTTTTTGTTGTTTTTGACCTTGTTGTATATCTCTAATAGGCATTTGGCGGAGCGAACAGTACGTAAAATTGATCGCTTGGGTAAAGATGTAAAAGAACTGAGTTGGGATTATAAATCTTTGTCTGCGGAGTTTATGAAGTTGACAACACAAACGGAGATTGCAAAAAGAGCGGATACACTAGGTTTGAAAGAACGTCTAGAGCCGCCTATTAAATTAGAAATTGTTAAAGAGCATAAATAGTATTCCATAATATAACATGAATATTAGAAAATCCATATTAGTAAGAGTATATCTAGCTTTTGGCTTGATGGTACTAGGCGCTTTCGCTGTTTTTGCGAAGATGCT
>JASLHL010000219.1 GCA_030152225.1 Flavobacterium sp.
TTTAAAAAAACGCAACACGCATATTACTTTGTAGTTTAAAACTAATACAAATATTATGCAATCAGAAGACGATTTAAAAGCCCTTGCTAAATCCTAGCATGTATGCGAGCGATGAGCATTTTACTTATGCTTATGCACTTATACTGGTATTGTTATTCTTTCTTTCTACATCTTGGAATAACACACAATGTTGTAGATCGAATACTAATTAACTTTAATCAAACAACAGATCTGTTTTCTCATTTACTTTATACTAAACTCTTTTGTTTGATTTTACTCTCTTTAAGCCTGTGGGGAGGCAAAGGCGTAAAACATGAAAAGATCACTGTCTCTAAAATAACTCTTGTTTTTACAGTTGGTTTTAGTTTGTTCTTTTTCAATTTCTTCTTACTAGATTTTGAATATTCTTGGAGCACCATACTGTATATAGCAACTCTTACTCAAGGGATGTTTATTGGGGCTGTATCTGATAATTTTGATGAGCGTATAGAGCAAAAGAAATTTCACTGTGAGATAGTAGTTGGTAATGACAAAGTTTCTAAAGAAATGAAAGCTTATCAAAAGATACTTCAGATAACTTCTTTTTTAGATGCTCATGGTAATAACACTTTAGATGAAACGATTTAAGCCAATTACAAACAAGTTAAGCTTGACATTGAATCTATTTATCCCATTATTAGTATAAATAGTAGAATTAGATCCTTTACTATTTTTATTTTCGACTTCACACGAACAAGAAATCAAAAATGAAAACCTATCGTAACAAACATAACGAATAGTAATTAGATCAAAAATTACCCTCCGAATTAACTAAGATGGAGCGGATGTTATTTTATTTTCCCTCCTTGTACTTTACTATTAGAAGATTCATTCAGAACGTATTTGGTAAATTGGTGCTCAACACTTCGTTTTTGTGCTATTTTATAACTTAGGTCTGGTTTTATCTGAAAATATAGGTATCAGTTCCTGCGAATAGCACATTAAGGCTAATCAATGCTTTTATTTGTTGGGTTATAGGTTTCATACGATTTTAATGAACGTACTTGATTTCGGCTATTGACATCTAATTTTGTATATAAATTCGAAACGTGATATTTGATTGTATGCACGGATAAGAATAATTTATCCGCCATCTCTTGATTGGAATCTCCGCTCCAAATCAGCTTTAATACCTCTACTTCTCGCTCTGTTAATTGGTACTGATCTTTAATTTCTGCAATCAAATGCGCGTCTTTATCTTGACCCACATCTTCTTTAGCAGCTGAAAATGAATGAGATTCTTTTGTTTTTTCATATTCTAGTTCCTTGTTCAAACTCAAAAGTGATAAATAATGTCTAAGCTCCACCTTATAGGATTCATTTTCTTCTCTTAAGGTTCTAATTTTAAAAATAAGCACAAAACTAATCGCCATAATCTCAATAGCACTAATAAAACGCAAAGTATGAATGGTGAAAATAGAGGAAAGTCCCCAACCATATAGTCGAGCGAGGCTGTATCCTGCACCAACAACAACGATTAAACCAAAATTAAAGAGTAAAAAGCGAGCATAAACGCTAACGCTAAACAGTTTAACAGCCTGATATAAACACAATACAGGTAAGGCGAACCAGATTAGTTGCATGACATTAGTATATACAGCGCGCTTAGAAACCAACGATAAACATAGTAACAAAGTCAATAGAAGCGCTGTAAGTCCAAAAACTTTAAAAAAAGAGGGCATATGTTTCTTTAAATCCAAAAAGTAATAGGTAAACAAAGAGGCTACTAAAGATGTTATAGAAATAGTAATCAAAGAGAAATGCGGCAGTATATATGTTTGATTAGAAAAATAATAAAATATACCATCTTCATATAAAAAAATCAAAAAGATAGAGAGTTGAAGGGCAGCATAGGTAATAAAGCGCGCATCCCTAAAAATCAAATAAAAGATAAAGTTGAAGATAATCGACATCCAGGTTAAGCCATAATACATACTCAGATAAAGCACAGTAAGCGACGCATACTGGCCAAACTGACCAAACTCTAGTAGAGATAAAGTAAGCTCATGGGGGCTGTGCTTTTTAATATTTAGGTAATACTCTTTTTCAAGCGGAACCAAGTAATAAATCGGATAACGACTTTTAATCTGTTGTCCATAGGCATCTTTATTTGGTTCGAGTTTCAACCATCTCCCCTCTTGATGTAAATAAAAATCATAGTCCGTTAGATGTATGGATCGATTTTGGAAAAGTATGGGTTTATGCAACAATGAATCTGGTATGATTCCTTTAATCCACGTATTTCCATCACCATCTTTTGCATAAGCAAGCTCCTCTGAGAAAGTCAAATTTTGATAATTTAAAGGAGGCTTCACATCTTGAGCGAAAGTCCCAGCTGTAAACAAAGTAAACAATAAAAAAAACAGCCTCTTATACCCATTTTTCTTGCCTACAAATGTTGTGAATCTTGCTATAATCGTACCATAAAATACCATAGATATCATTTACTCTGTTGCTTAATTCTTCAAACATAATAAAAAACCTAACGTCAAAACAATCGCAAATTGTCATTTTTAAGCGATTAACAGAGAAAACAGCTATAAACTAGCCAAAAAGTATGGGGTGGATCGTGGCTTCCCTTGTCTTATTTATTGCTTTGGATAGAAAAATTAGGTTTAATAGAAAAAACTAGCACAAATGGTTAGCCTCTAAACGGGCGTCATCTTATAGTTTTACATCACAACGAATACAGATTTTTTTCTGTATTAAAAACTAACCTTAAATTCAAAGAACTATGAATGCAACCCCTTTTTTTTGCAGAAGAGGCTTTAGCCTCTTACTCGCCCTATTTTTACTACATAGCTTGTGGTCATGTAATCATGATGATGGCGCTCCTTCTTCTCCTGATGTAGCTATTGACTCTGCAATTCTATTAGCAGAAGAGGCCTATATTTATGGAATCCCCTTGGTAACTATGGATATAACCAAGCGTCAAGCAACAAATACACTTGCGCCTATTGTTGGGCAAATGGAAGCGCCTTTAAATCAATTCTCTCATCTTCCCATCTTTCCAGGATCAGATTTTACTTCGGTCGTCCGTCCCAATGCGGATACCTTTTATTCTAATGCATGGTTGGATCTATCTCAAGGTCCCGTCAAATTAAGCTTACCAACCAATAATGATCGTTATCATCTCCTCCCCATGCTGGATGCCTATACCAATGTCATTGCCTCTCCTGGTACGCGAACCATCGGCAATAAAGGAGGAGAATTCCTAATTACAGGACCCTCTTGGACTGGGACTATACCGAGTGGTACGACCCAAATTAAATCACCTACAAATACCGTATGGATTATAGGGCGTACAGAAGTAAAAAGTGAAGAAGATGGTCGAGACTTTGTTTATCCATT
>JASLHL010000227.1 GCA_030152225.1 Flavobacterium sp.
TACAGAGCTTAATAATTAGTTCTATTTCTTGCTTAAACAATAAAACAGATCCCCCCATAACACCTAGTTTTGGCATTTCTTTTAAAATCATTTCTAAAGCCCTGTCTACATCTATTGTAAAACCATCATCAAAAACAGGAACATTTAAAACTTGAAGTTTAAACATTCTTTTTGGAGTTCCTCCACTCATACTAATATGCCCCCCATTCTTGATCGAAAAAGACATGATTTTGTCATTAGGATTAGTAAAAGCTGTATAAACAATCATATTAGCATGCGTACCTGATATAGGCCTCAAATCCACAAAATCACAATTAAACATCTCCTTAACAATACTTATCCCAATTCGCTCAATCTCATCATAATATTTGATTCCAGGAAAAATTCTTTCATCTAGCCACCCTTCTGCAACTCTATTACCTAAATCTGATACTAAACAATTTTTAGCTAATGGACTAAGTAAATTTTCACTTGCGATAAGATTGATTGTTTCAGACATCCATTTTTCATGATCACTCAACAATTTTATAGTTTTGTTGATTAAATTAATTTCTTTCATATTGATTTTATCATAATAAATTATTTTTACTTTTTAAATACTCAAATTAAATTAATGAATCCAGGATTTCATCTCGAGAAATACCTACCTCTAAACACAATTGAGGGAAAATAGAATTAGATAGCAATCCTGGGAGTAAGTTGATTTCTAAAACATAAATATTATGTTCTCTATCTATAAGAAAATCAGTTCTTGAAAAATTTTTACATTTAAATGCTTTATGTAAAGTAGAGGCAATACTTTGCATTTTTTTATAATCCTCAACAGTTATATCTGAAATAATTTCTTTTTCATTTAATCCCTCAACTTTACACTCATAGGAAAAAAATTCAGTAAACGTAGTTGTCTTGCAAATAGGTAATTGAATACTATAATTTTTTCCTTCAAAAACACCAGTTGTATATTCAGTATTATCATTATCTATTAATTCTTCAAGAAGAAAATCACTATTATACTTTTCTTTAAAACTATTAATACACGAATAATATTCTTCTTGATTTCTTACAATTTTAACCCCAACGGAATCACCGAGTCTATTAGGCTTAATAATTATTTTTTTTCCTAATTTTTTTTCTACAATACCATATTTAGGAGCCTTTTTATTTTCAGACACATAAATATATTTAGGAGTTTTAATACCAAGAGAGTTGAAAATAATCTTCGCTAAATGCTTATTTGAAGCCCAAAGGGAAGATGTAGGTCCTGACCCAGAATACTTTATCCTATTAAGATCTAAGAATCCTTGTATAAAACCGAATTCACTATAAATATCTTGATTAATGGAAAAATCAGAAGGAGTAAAAATAACAGCCGAAGGATTAAGCTCAAGCAGTTCCGCAAAAAATGAATTAGAAGAATCTAATTTTAATATATGTGTTTCCCATCCTTTTTTGTTATATGACCAACAGATTTCATCATAAAACTTTTGCTCTTTTTGATTTCCCAAAATCACAATTAAACCTTTATTCTTTTTCATAATAAATTTCATTTTACTTCACTATATTCAATTTTTTATGAATTTTTAAGTAGAAATAGATTAAAAAAACCGACTAAAACAGCATTAGATGAGAACGTTTATATTGTACAAGTTCATCAAACGATACAGCATGGACTAACATCCTATCACAAATTTTAAAAACTCAAATAAAAACAACAATTAAATACAATTGAACAAATTAATCACAAAATCACTATCAATAATACAACAATACTAGATTAAACACGAATTATAATTAGAAATAATAACGAATTAGACTACTATGGTTTGAATAGTGAATAATTCGAACCTAAACACATAATTAAAAAATGTAATACATCTTTTTTCATTAAAAGCTATTGAACCATATTAATTAAACTATAGCTGATAAGAAAAAAAACAATCCTTTTACAACCTCCATCGACAGGGATATAAGTTTTCTTTGGAGTGCGTCCATTGTGAGTCCATAATGACTCCATAGTGCGTCTATTAAAAACAACGCATTTAATAGACTGGCTATAGACGCAACATGCACCTATACTAGTAACATATTAAAGAAAATAAGGTAAAGACTTACGCTGCGTTCTAAACTGGTAAATAGTGAATGGTAAATAGTGAATGGTAAATAGTGAATGGTAAATAGTGAATAGTGAATAGTGAATAGTGAATAGTGAATGGTGAATGGTGAATAGTGAACTGATTAACCGTAAACTGTTAACAAAAAAAAGGATGCCCTTTTGGGGCACCCTCTTCCTTTTTATTGTAAAAAAAATTTACTTCTGTTTTAAAAAAAATCTTTTTCTTATTTGGTAACACTAGCTACTAAAATATCTCCTTCTGATTTTGAGGTTTCGATTACTTTTCCGTCTTTAATAATTTCCAACGTTAAAAGTCCTTTTTTATCCTCGCCATCAATGGTACTTCCCGTAACAGAAACTGCTACTACTTTCTTTCCTGAAAACGATTTAGACCATTCTTTTTTCCCCAAATCCGCAATTGATTCTGTTGATCCACCTTCTACAACAACGATATTGTGAATTACCGCATTGCCTGATGTTTTAGCAACAATTTCATATCCACTATCACTTGAAGAGCTATCATCACTACTGCATGAAGATGCGCCCATAGCTACTACTGCACATATAAGTGCAACTTTAATTTTTTTCAACATAATTAGCATTTTTGAGTTTTACGACACAAATAAAATACGTATCTGAGATATTTACAACTAATTTAATCCAATCGGAAAAACTACATCAATTTGTGTATTTTTTCCACAAAAAGAAGCAGTTAATCTCAAAAACCGTACAATTACTAGCTTCTTTCTTCATTCGAAGTCATAAAAATCCAAGCCCTCAAAAAACAACATTTTATAAATAATTCATTGTCAAAAAGTTAAAAATACAAACAACAAATTTATTTCATTTAGTATTCCACAGTCAGATTTCCGCTAAAAAAGATAAAATGTATCGCTCTTGTGTTTCAAATCCACCTAATAAAAGTAAAAAGCGGTATTGTTTTTCTCTTTTTTTGGGCTGAAGAGTAGAAAAAAAGGAGATTCTTGTTTCGAAAATTTGCTTGCCGTTAAAAAAAACAAAACAGAATAGAACATAAGTGTTAGAATGATATTTTTTCATACTTTTGTGACTATTGAATAATTTTACGGAAAATAAGAACTTATGAGAACGATTCAATTTAGAGAGGCCGTATGTGAAGCTATGAGCGAAGAAATGCGTCGCGATGAAACCATATATTTAATTGGAGAAGAAGTAGCTGAATATAATGGTGCATATAAAGCTTCAAAAGGTATGTTGGACGAATTCGGTCCTAAACGCGTAATTGACGCTCCTATTGCAGAACTTGGTTTTGCGGGAATTGCTGTTGGTTCTGCCATGAATGGAAACCGTCCGATTGTTGAATTTATGACATTCAACTTCTCTTTAGTAGGAATCGACCAAATTATAAACAACGCAGCTAAAATGCGTCAGATGTCAGGTGGTCAATTCAACATTCCAATTGTATTTCGCGGACCAACTGCTTCAGCTGGACAATTAGGTGCTACGCACTCACAAGCCTTTGAAAATTGGTTTGCTAACGTACCAGGTTTAAAAGTGGTAGTTCCATCTACTCCCTATGACGCAAAAGGATTATTGAAATCGGCGATTCGCGACAATGACCCTGTTATTTTCATGGAGTCAGAGCAAATGTATGGCGATAAAGGAGAAGTACCAGAGGGAGAATACACGCTACCTATTGGAGTAGCTGATATTAAAAGAGAAGGAAAAGACGTAACGATTGTTTCGTTTGGTAAAATTATCAAAGAAGCATTAAAAGCGGCTGAAGAATTAGAAAAAGAGGGAATCTCTTGTGAGGTAATTGACTTGCGTACGGTTCGTCCAATGGATCAAGAAGCGATCTTAACTTCAGTAAAGAAAACCAACCGTTTGGTTATTTTAGAAGAGGCTTGGCCATTTGGAAGTGTATCTTCAGAGATCACGTACTTAGTTCAAGAACAAGCATTCGATCACTTAGATGCTCCGATTCAAAGAATTACTACAGCAGATACACCTGCACCTTATTCACCCGTATTACTAGAGCAATGGTTACCCAATGCAAATGATGTAATCAAGGCAGTGAAAAAAGTACTATACAGATAAACTTTTTTAAGTAAAAAAAAATTGTATATTTGAATTACTCCATCTTATTTTTTAGGATGGAGTTTTTTGTATTTATGCCTAATATTGACTATGAAAAAAAAGATATTATTTTACCTAATCCCCTTTTTATTTGCTCATTTTCAGAGCTTTGCGCAAACAAAAGTAAGTGGTAAAATTAACGACTCTAACAATGTAGAGGTATCCTATGCAAGCGTTTATTTCAAGAATTCTACGCAAGGAGTCATTGCAAATGAGCTTGGAAAGTTCTATTTGGAAACTGATAAAAACTACGATACGTTGGTCGTGTCTTTCGTTGGCTATAAGACAGCTCACATTCCGCTAAAAAATCGCAGTAACCTTGATTTAACCATCACATTACAAGAGGATAATATGTTGGAAGAAGTCCGTATTTACACAGGAAAAACCTCCAAGAAAAACAACCCTGCCCTGGATATTTTAAGAAAAATATGGGAGCGCAAGCGCAAAAATGGCTTGTATATGTTCGACCAATACGAATTTGATAAATACGAAAAAATCGAATTCGACTTGAACTCCATCGACAGTGCTTATCGCAAAAGCAAAATTTTTAGGGGCATGGAATTTATCTTTGATCAAGTAGATACCAACCGCATCACAGGTAAAACCTATCTTCCTATCTTTATCAATGAAAATATTGGACAGGTATATGGCGATAATCTCGACAACAAAAAAATAGAAAAAACCCTGGGTAACAAAAACTCAGGATTTGATACCAACCAACACATCATTGAGTTTGTAAAAGATTTATATGCTGACTATAATATTTACAACAACTACATCAAGATCTTCGACAAAGACTTCGTCAGTCCTTTGTCGAGAACGGGAATAAACGTATACAACTACGTCTTAGCAGATAGTGCCTTTATTGACAATAAATGGTGCTACAATATTGTGTATTACCCTAGACGAAAAGGAGAGCTTACCTTTAAAGGAGACTTTTGGGTGAATGACTCGACCTTTGCCATCAAGAAAATCAACATGGAAGCCAGTCGAGATGCCAACATCAACTGGATCAAAGAAATCTATATTGAACAAGAATTCGACGTCTTGAATGACTCCGTTTTCTTGCTGACACGCGATCATTTCATGTCTGACTTTGCTCTTTCTAAAAAGGAAAAGTCAAAAGGTATTTATGGAAAGCGAACCACCATTTACCAAAACCACCAATTCAACATCAAACACCCTGAGGATTTTTATCGTGCAGATGTAAACCAATATGACGAATCGATTTACAATCGCTCGGATGAATTCTGGCAAAACTACCGCTTTGAATCCCTGAGTAAAGATGAATATGGTATTTATAAAATGTTAGATACCTTGAAAACCGTACCCAAATTCAGGTTTTTATTTAATTTCACCTCTACAATTGCGAGTAATTACTACAATATTCCGAAGTATAAATTAGACTATGGTCCAATTTTCTCAACCTTTGGCTATAACGATATTGAAGGCTTGCGCATGCGTGCAGGAGGTAGAACCTATTTTGGTCCGAATGACAAATGGAGACTTGAAGGTTATGGAGCTTATGGCTTTAAAGACAATAAATTCAAATACGGAATGAGTGGAAGACTCATCCTACACAGTCCTTCTCGTTTTATTCTCTTTGGAGGAAATCGCCGAGATGTAGAGCAAATTGGGGTAAGCTTAACGGAGACCAATGACGTATTAGGACGAAGTTTTGCATCGAGTTCTCTTTTTGCTAGTGGCGATAACTCTAAACTAACCGATATTAATTTATCAACTGTTGGATTAGAAATTGAACCCGTTAAAAACTTGCGCTTTTTAACGACCTTCAGTTACCGTACCTTAAAACCAGCATCGGAACTCTTTAATCTCGATTACTATATCGACAAAGAACGTACGATGATTTCCAATGAAACCAAGCAATCGGAAATTGAAATGGCCATTGACTATACCCCTGGAAAAAGAACCATTGGTTATGGGGTAGATCGAAATGAAATTGACAAGAAATACTTAAAATTATACCTGCGTTATAGTCACGGATTCAAAGGGGCTTTCGACAGTAATTTCCAGTATGATAAAGTTCAACTCTATGCGAGAAAACCAATTTTACTCGGTGGTTTTGGAACATTCACCACCACCTTTGAAGCGGGAAAAACGTTTGGTGAGGTACCGTTAGGTCTATTGAGCGTTGTTCCAGGTAACCAATCGTGGTTTAACATTGAGAATACATTTGCTAACTTGAATTACTATGAGTTTGTCACCAATGAATATGCGTCTATTCACTTAGAGCACAATTTTGGTGGGCGATTGCTATCGAGAATTCCTTGGTTTAGAGACCTAAACCTCCGAGAAATCGTTGGTTTTAGAGGAATTTACGGAAAGATCTCTCAAGAAAATATCGACTTGAATGCTTCTCAATTGGTATATAAAGCACCTGAAGATTTTTATTACGAATACTACGTTGGAGTTGGAAACATATTTAAGGTATTTCGACTTGACTTAAGCTGGAGAGGAAATTACTTGGATATGCCAGATGCTAGAAAATTTGCGATACGAGGCTCATTTGCAATTTATTTCTAATAATAAAGATAAAACTTGCTAAAACGCACGAATTGAAGTATTTTTGCACCCATTATTAAGTTATTTGATTATAAAAATAAATGAATATGAGTACATTCGAAACTTTTGACGCCTTTGTTGAAATTCCAGCTGGTAGCAGAAATAAATATGAATATGATTTCGATTTAAAACGATTGAGATTCGACCGTTTACTTTACTCAAACATGAGATACCCTGCGGACTATGGTTTCATTCCTGAAACATTAGCTTTAGATGGTGATCCACTTGACGTATTAGTATTGTTTACTGAACCATCTCTTCCAGGAATGGTTGTAGAAGTAAAACCTGTAGGTATTTTCTACATGGCGGATGATAAAGGACAAGATGAAAAAATTCTTTGTGTTCCTGTTTCTGATCCATTGATGAACAAATTAAACGACATCAACGATGTGAACGAACACTTCAAAAAAGAAGTAGAGCATTTCTTCCAAGTTTACAAAGACTTAGAAAACAAACAAGTGACTACAAACGGTTTTGGAGATAAAGCTGCTGCAATCCAAATGATCAAAGAATGTAAAGAACGCTTTGATAACTTAGAAAATAAAGCAGAAGGTTTATTCAGCATTCGCTACTAAGCAGCTAGTAAATCATCTAGTATACGATAAAAAAGCCACCTCACCACGAGGTGGCTTTTTCTTTTACTCCACGCCCATCCTCTTGAGAAGCGATTCTACTAAGCTCAATTCCCTCCACTTTCTTAGTTCAGCCAATCGTCTTGACGTTTTCATTTTCCCCAACAAAAAGCATTTAAAAGATATAGTTTACAAACAAAAAACCCTTTTTACGTATATTATTGCTAAAAAATAATTGAATTTAATTTAAAATCATTATTTTCAATTCAAATTAAATCACATGGAACAAGCAATTAAAGCAATCAACAACGTAATCTGGTCGGATATTTTCATTTTCTTATGCTTAGGAGCTGGGTTATTTTTTACCATCAAGACGCGTTTTATACAGGTGCGTTATCTCAAACAAATGGTCAGGCTCCTCTTTACAGAAGGTTCATCAGAAAAAGGGGTAAGTCCTTTCCAGGCCTTCAGCATCGCTATTGCAGGCCGTGTGGGTGTAGGAAATATCGTAGGTGTTGCTACTGCGATTGCCTACGGCGGACCTGGTGCTATTTTTTGGATGTGGATCATAGCATTCTTAGGGAGCGCTTCTGCTTTTGTTGAATCTACCTTAGCTCAAATATACAAGGAAGAAAAAAACGGTCAGTACTGTGGAGGTCCCGCCTTTTACATTGAAAAAGGGCTGAATAACAAAAAACTAGCCATCGCATTTGCTGTGCTAACCATCATAAGCTGTACGTTATTTCTACCGAGTATTCAAGGAAACAGCATCTCAATTAGTATCAAAGATGCTTTTGATGTTCCGCAATGGATAACGGGACTTGGCGTTTGTATCGTATTAAGCTTAACTGTGTTCGGGGGAGCTAAAAAAATTGGAAACATCGCTCAAGTAATTGTGCCATTTATGGCATTGATCTACATTATTATGGCTGTTGTTATTATTGCTATAAACGCCAAAGAAATACCAGGTATTTTCGCTTTAATCTTCCGTTCAGCCTTTAATTTAGAAGCTACTTTCAGTGGTATTTTCGGTGCTGCTATTGCTTGGGGAGTCAAACGAGGCATCTACTCCAATGAAGCAGGACAAGGAACAGCTCCACATGCTGCTGCTGCATCTGAGACTTCACACCCTGTTAAACAAGGATTGGTACAAGCTTTTTCGGTTTATATCGACACACTTTTTGTCTGTACAGCAACCGCTTTAATGATCTTATTCACCCATCAATACAATGTGTTTGATCAAGCAGGAAACTATATTGTTCAACATATTCCAGGTGTTGAAGCAGGTTCTGCCTATACTGTACAAGCCATTGCCGTTCACTTTCCACTAATTGCCAGTCAGTTTATAGCCCTCGCCTTGACCTTTTTCGCCTTTACAACCATTATGGCGTACGTCTTTATCGCCGAATCCAATTTTAATTACTTGACCAATCAACCCAAAAGAATCTTGCGTTGGATCATGCGCCTAATACTATTAGCAACCGTTTTTTATGCCTCAATCAATGAATCATCTATTGCTTGGGGAATTGGGGATATTGGTGTTGGCCTGATGGCATGGATTAATTTTATCGTCATTCTCTTGCTACACAAACCAACCATTACCGCCCTACACGACTATATTGCCCAATATAAACAAGGGCTAAATCCAATCTTTGATCCAGAAAAACTAAAAATAAAAAATGCAAGTCCTATTTGGCAAAGACTCTTAAAAGAAAGAAAAAGTTAGTTGAACACCTGCGAACTCTTTCCTACCTTTGTTTAAAATTTAAAAACAGCATCATGCATTTTACCATTAGACCTGCACAGCAAGAAGATTTCGACGTTGTTCCTGAATTAATGTTACAAGCGATGGAAGACATCGTGTTCAGTTTCATTCAACAAGAAGATATTGAAGAAGCCATTCATTTTCTGACTACCTTATTCAAACAACCCGATAACTTATATAGCTATCAAAATACCTTTGTCGCTGTAGATGAAGAGGAAAATGTAGTTGGCTCCATTACAGGGTACAACGGAGATGACTTTATCAAATTAAGACAACCTGTACTTGATTTAATGAAGAAAAAGTACAGCAACGAAATGATTCCAGAACCCGAAACTGAAGGTGGAGAATACTACTTAGATACAGTAGCTGTATCTCCTTTAGCACAAGGGAAAGGCGTTGGCAGTCATTTGTTAAAAGCTGCAGCGGATTTTGCTAAAGCACAACAATACAAACAAATCGGACTGATTGTCGATTTAGAAAACCCCAATGCAATGAAACTCTATTCAAGATTGGGATTTGTTCAAGGCAAACAACTTGATTTTGTTGGCGGAGAATACTACCACATGTACATTCAATTCTAAAATAAACAGGGGAATATCAAAATGATATTCCCTTTTTTAGTTCCTTTGCTTTATTCCTGATTAGAAATCTTCTTTTTGATAGAGATTATTTATATTTGCCTAAAAATAATCACAATGAGTAAAAATATCACGCCCTATAAAGATTCTCAGCTTGGAAAAAAACAACAAGTAGAGCAAATGTTCGATACAATTTCTGGCAATTATGACAATTTGAATCGAATGATCTCATTAGGGACGGATCAAGGCTGGAGAAGAAAAGTTTTAAAACTGGTTGCGGAAACAAATCCGACGACTATTTTAGATATCGCCACTGGAACAGGTGATATGGCTATTCTATTGTCTAAGACTAACGCTCAAAAAATCACGGGACTCGACCTATCTGCTGGAATGCTAGAGGTGGGAAGAAAAAAAATTCAAGCCCTAAATCTCGAGAAAAGAATCGAAATGATTCAGGGCGACTCAGAAAATCTACCCTTTGAAGACAACTCTTTTGATGCTATTACTGTTGGCTTTGGTATACGAAATTTTGAAAATTTAGAAAAAGGTTTAACAGAAATTTTAAGAGTATTAAAACCTAATGGAATTTTTATTATCTTAGAAACCTCAGTTCCGACTAAATTTCCATTTAAGCAAGGATACTTCTTTTACACCAAAAACATCATGCCTTTCATGGGAAAAATGTTTTCAAAAGATCAAGATGCTTATAAATATTTATCCGATTCAGCCAAAAATTTCCCTTTTGGACAAGAGTTGAACAATATTCTAGTGAAAGTTGGGTTTAAAACTGTAAAACACCGTCCGCAAACGATGGGTATAGCAACCATATCTTCTGCTTCAAAGTAGATATGAGAAAACTGTTTATTTTATTTGTTATTTTATTACCTCTGCAAATGTATCTGCACAGTGGATTTTTGGAAAAAACCCTATTCGCAACAAACCCGACTGGGACAAACAACGTGTTCATTATGGATACTATATTGGTTCGAATTTCCTGAATTTCAATTATTCTTACGATAAACAGTACTACGATAAAATACGAGAACTGAGTCAAGAATACGGTACAGACCATGCGGAGATTCAAGTTACGGGCGCAATGGGTTTTAACGTTGGACTTGTTGGAAACCTGCGCATCAACGAATACTTAGACTTGCGTTTTGAACCAGGATTAGTGTATTCTAAACGAGACTTAAAGTTTCCTAGCGCACTCATTATGGATTATTATGCCAATAAACCAATTGAAACGCTACCTACCGTACAGGAGTTACTAAACTCTAGCTCGAAATCGATCAGTACCACACTGATTCATTTCCCTTTACTCTTGAAGTTTTCTGCTTTGCGTACAGGAAATATTCGTCCTTATGTAGTTGGAGGTTTTTCGGCTGACTTAAATTTAAGCAGCAATCACAAATCAGAAGACGATAATTACGAAGGGGTTTGGAGAATGAAACAATGGACCACCAATTACGAACTTGGGGTGGGTGTTGATATCTATTTTGAATACTTTAAATTCAGCCCTTCTATTCGTGGTGTATTTGGGTTAAACGACGAATTAATTCGAGATCGCAATCCAGATAGTCCATGGACTGGGCATATTACTTCTATGAAAACTAGAGGTATTTTCTTGAATTTTACGGTGCACTAAAAACCGTTCTTCGGAATTCGCTTAAAACAATAGAAGTTGCCATCGCAACATTTAAACTTTCCGTTTGTTGTAAATCACCGAAACGCGGTATGGTTATTCTACGCGTAACCATTTGTTCTAAGGCTGCTGAAATCCCATTGGCTTCATTACCCATTACAATTACTCCTGGCTGTACCGCATTCATTTCGTATATATTTTCTCCTCCCAAAAAGGTTCCATAGACAGGTACAGCTGTAGTAGACAATAAAGCAGCTAAATCTGTGTATACAATATTTACACGAGAAACAGACCCCATAGTAGCCTGAATTACTTTTGGATTATATACATCTACCGTTTCTGAAGAACACACCAAATGACGAATTCCGAACCAATCACACAAGCGAATAATCGTTCCTAAATTACCTGGATCGCGAATATCATCTAAGGCCACTACCCAATCCGAAAAATCAACGGTCTTACTTGCTAAAGAATGAAAAACAGCCAAACAATTGGGCGTGGTTGTCAAAGCACTCATTTTCTTCAAATCCTCCTGTGACACCTCTGTTATCTGATTTTCAGGTACTTCAAATCCCATATCTTGGGTCACATACAAATGTTCCAAAACAAAAGAAGATTGCAAGAGTTCTTCGATCACTTTAACCCCTTCTGCAATAAACAATTGGTATTCTTTTCTGTATTTTTTTTGATGAAGGCTTTTTATTCGTTTAATTTGGTTTTTGGTAACCATAAAAAAATGTATTTTTGATCTATATATATCGATGTAATAAAGTTGGGCAAATTTTTATCAAAAATAGTATTTATTCTTATACTCTCTGCATATTTTTTTTCGTGTTCACTAACGAAGAATGTGCCAGAGGATTATGATTTATTGATGGAGAACACCATTGATATCAACGATAAGAAAACTTCAAAAGAAGAAATTCACAATCAGCTCTACCAGCAACCAAATAGTAAATTTCCCGTAATAGGCACTCGCCTGCGCTTGAATCTATACAACCTAGCGCGACAAGATGCAGATTCAAACTACCACGCTTGGCTAGACAAACACCCCAAAACAGATAAAGCCTTAGAAGGATTGCTTTCGCGAAAGCAAGTAAACCGCTTAGGGGAGTCATTTGTTATTTCGGGTTTCAACAATTTTTTAATGAAAACAGGTGAACCTCCCGTTTTATACGATAGCCTTAAAACGGAGAAATCACGAACGCGATTAAAGAACTACTATTTCAACAAAGGCTACTTCGATACCAAAGTAACCAATGAAACCAAGCAGATAGCCAATCAAAAAATAACCAATTCGTATCATGTGACAACGGGTGATCCGTACTATATTGACAGCATTGCATACCATATTTCCACCCCTGCTCTAAAAACCTTATACGAAACAAATAAACCAAAAAGTACCCTCAAAGAAAATACAGTATTTGATGTAAACAACTTTGAAGAAGAACGCAAACGCTTGACTTCTATTTTCAGAAATAACGGGGCTTATCACTTCCAAGAAATCAATATCCGCTATGAGGTAGATACTATTTTGGATCGCAAAAACAAAGCGAATGTTTTACTTATTGTCGACCAACAAACGGTAAAATCAGGCGATACGCTAACACAGGTTCCCTTTAAGATTTATCAAATCAGCAAAGTGAATATATTCACGGATAACGTTTCTAAAAACAAAGCCTATGTATTAGATAGCTTGCAATACAACGGTTTTAATATCTACAGTTCAACAAAACTACAATATAAACCCAAAGCACTAACGGATGCCATTTTTATTACACCTGAAAGTACATTTAGTGACTCGAGACGTATTTTAACTTCGCGTTCTATTAGTAACTTGCGTATCTTCAACTATCCTGTAATTGAATATTTGGAAGATCCTACAGATCCAGAAGGCAATACATTGATCAGTAATATTTACTTGACTTCGAGAAAAAAGATGACCTTTAACCCTTCTTTGGATGTCACCCACTCCAATATTCAAGATTTTGGTATTGGTGGAAGCATGGGATTACTATTCCGAAATGTCTTTAGGGGAGCCGAAATCTTAGAATTTGGTTTGAGAGGAACTATTGGATCCTCTCGTCAAATGAGTAACCCTAATGATGTATTTTTCAATGTTACGGAATATGGAGCGGATATCAAATTGACGTTTCCGCGTTTCTTATTCCCTTTCGCCTCCAACAAAATCATTCCTAAAACAATGTTGCCAACGACGGCCATGAGTTTTGGTTTTGCAAGACAGCGAAATATTGGATTAGACAAAGATAATTTTACAGGTATAATCAACTATAGCTGGTATCCTTCACGCAAAAATTCATTTAGTGTCGATGTAGCGAATATTCAGTATGTTCGAAATACCAACCCCAATAATTATTTTAGCGTTTACAAATCATCCTATACCACCTTAAATAGCATTTCCCAAAACTATGACGTACCAGATGAATATGTAGATGCCAATGGCAATCTAACAATACAAGGCGAAGGGGCCAATCAATTCATTAAAGATGCGTTAGCCCCTAACAATCCCATGGGGATCGAGCCCAATGATTACAGTGAGATCCGAAGTATCGAAGAGCGAAAAGTTAGGCTTTCTGAAAATAACCTAATCTTAGCCTCAAACATCTCGTTTAACTCTTCTACGCGCACGGGAATCAACGATCAAAGTTTTTATACTGTACGAGCAAAAGTAGAAGCAGCAGGGGGAATGCTCAATCTTTTTATGAATGGCGTAAGCAATAAAGAAGGCAATACCGGAAAAAAAACCCTCTTTGACGTAGAATACTCACAGTATGTCAAAACAGAACTAGACTATGTTAAATACTGGGATTTAGGCCGTCAACAGGTAGTAGCCCTACGCCTATTTGGAGGTCTTGCTGTTCCCTATGGCAATGCGAACTCAATTCCATTCTCACGCAGCTACTTTTCTGGGGGATCCAATGACAATCGCGGTTGGCAATCTTACCGTCTGGGTCCAGGAAAAAGCGGTGGAATCAACGACTTTAACGAAGCGAATATGAAACTCTTCTTTAGTACAGAATATCGCTTTAACATCAGTGGAAAATGGAACGGTGCGTTCTTTGTAGATGCTGGAAACATTTGGAATGTCTTTGATAATGTGGAGGATAAAAATTATACCTTCAACGGAATAAGCTCACTCAAAGACATGGCAGTGAGTTCTGGTTTGGGAATACGCTATGACTTTAGTTTCTTTGTATTTCGATTAGATGCAGGATTCAAAACCTACGATCCTTCGATATATACCAAACGCAAATGGTTTGGAGAATTTAGCCTAAGAGAGGCTGTCTGGAATGTTGGTATTAATTATCCATTCTAATCAAATAATAATTAGTATTTTTGTCGAATAAATTAAACAACACGACTATGGCACACAATATTAAACCTGGAGTAGCATTTGGAGATCAAGTGCAAGAAATATTCAATTATGCAAAAGAGAAAGGTTTTGCTTTACCAGCTGTTAACGTGACTAGTTCTAGTACGATCAACGGAGTATTGGAAACAGCAGCAAAACTCAATGCACCTGTTATTATTCAATTTTCGAATGGTGGTGCTTCTTTCATGGCAGGGAAAGGTTTATCGAATGAAAATCAAAAATCGGCTATTGCAGGAGCTATTGCAGGAGCAAAACACGTACACACATTAGCTGAAGCCTATGGCGTGTCTGTTATTTTACATACAGATCACTGTGCTAAAAAACTATTACCTTGGATTGATGGTTTACTAGATGCAAGTGAAGAACATATGGCTAAATACGGAAAACCGTTATTCAGCTCTCATATGATTGATTTATCAGAAGAACCTATCAAAGAAAATATAGAGATTTCTAAAAAATACCTTGAACGCATGGATAAGATGGGTATGACTTTAGAAATTGAATTGGGAATTACAGGTGGAGAAGAAGATGGTGTAGACAATACAGGTGTTGACTCTTCAAAACTATATACACAACCAGACGAAGTAGCTTATGCTTATGAGGAATTAAGCAAAATTAGCCCTCGTTTTACTATTGCAGCAGCTTTTGGAAACGTTCACGGTGTTTACAAACCTGGAAACGTAAAGCTTACGCCAATCATCTTAAAGAACTCGCAAGACTATGTGGCTAAAAAATTCAACTTAGGACACAATCCAGTTGACTTTGTTTTCCACGGTGGTTCAGGTTCATCATTAGAAGAAATTAGAGAAGCCATTTCATATGGTGTAATTAAAATGAATATCGATACAGATCTTCAGTTTGCTTACACAGAAGGAATTAGAGATTATATGACTTCTAAAATTGATTATTTAAAAACTCAAATAGGTAACCCAGAAGGAGCCGATGTACCAAATAAAAAGTACTACGATCCTCGTGGATGGGTAAGACAAGGAGAAGTAACTTTCAATACTCGCTTAGAAGAGGCATTTAAAGACTTAAACAATGTAAATACGTTGTAGTTTCTTGAGAAACCTATTAACATAGTATAAACA
>JASLHL010000242.1 GCA_030152225.1 Flavobacterium sp.
ATTTACAAAGCATTTGAAAATGAAAGATTTGGTTTGTATGATACAAAATCAAACGGCTACAACTACTTCGGAGCTGATTATGTTTCTGAAATACTTCAAAAATACGAAGATTGGAAGCTTGAACTAAAGCAAAAACACAACATCACCCGTGAAACTGCAGTTCCAGTTCAAAACCAACTTCCTGCCGTTTCAGAAAGTCAGAAAACAGAGATTATGAACCAAGCTATCGAAAGACTGTTTGAAGAATATAAATCAAGCAAGGCTTTTTTACCGCCTTTTAGCCACGTGTTTAAAGAATTAGTCGAAAGAGGAGTTATCCCCTACCCTGACGAAAAATCGTCGCCTAAACTCAAAGAATGGTATTCTGAAAAAAGACAGCTCGCCAAGGAATTAGTCGAAAAAGAGATTAAAGCAGAAATTTTAAATCCAGACCGCGTTCAGAGCAAAACTGTTTTACAGCAAATTCTCTCCCAAGTACAGCAAAGCGAACATGAAAAGATAGAACTCAAACTCCAGCAGATTATCCTTGAGGGAGTATTCCAAAAGCGAATCAACGAGAATAAAAACATTGCCGATTGGCTTAAATAAAAATTCACAAAAACTTATTGTTTAACACTATCCGAAACAACTCGGACAGATAATCTATTGTTTAAAATGAACATACCAAATGAACCAAAATACTTCATCATCACAAAAGGTGAAGGCAGTAATAAAACATACTACAACGGAAAATATAATTACTTCTGCGACTTAGCAAATGCTACGTATGCTAACACTCACAAAGAAGCACAAGAAATTATTTCGTTTAGGCAACTAGGCGAATCAAAAGTAGAGCCAATTACCGAAAGCGAGTTAATTTATTCTAAGGCGAATGCCATGACTAAAATCACGATTATGTCTGCCTCGCTTAGTGTATTATTTGAACATACACTTCCAAATCTTCCTCTCAAAAGTCAGGTTATGAAAGGAGCCTATAAACATCTCAAACATGCATCGGAAGCAGTAAAAGGATTAATCCCTGATTACAATCATTTCGTCAAGAAAAAAGAGGATGATGTCGATGATGTTCAGGGTTGTTTTGATGAATTTATTCACGAAATCGCGTCAGTAAACTTCATTGACCTAACCAATCTAACAGGATTAATCCAAGCCTATAAAGTAGATGAAAAATCCATGATTGGTATTGCAAGAAAAGTTTTGAAAGAAGCTGAACGCAAGGAAAAAGAAAAGATTGCGTGTAAAAACCAATTATCAATTTTAGACCAAGTGTAGTTATGGGAGAAACAAAAATATATTGGATAGATCTCTTTTGCGGAGGAGGTGGTACTACAACAGGTATTCATCTAGTTGGACGAAGTACAGAAGTTTTAGCGTGTGTAAACCATGATAAAAATGCTATTGAGAGCCACAAAGCAAATCACCCAAATGCATTACATTTCACTGAAGATATTAGAGATTTTAAAGTCATTGACAAACTTAGAATTCTAGTAGAAAATTTAAGAGTCAAAGAGCCAAATTGTGTGATTAATCTTTGGGCTTCTTTGGAGTGTACAAATTTTAGTAATGCCAAAGGAGGATTACCACGTGATGCGGACAGTAGAACTTTAGCGAACCATATGAAGTATTACATAGAAGCTATTAATCCAGATTACTTCTATGTTGAAAATGTACGCGAGTTTCTTGCGTGGGGTCCTTTAGATGATAAAGGTAAACCGATATCAAGACTGAATGGAAGAGATTATTTAGCTTGGGAAAATCTAATAAAATCATTCGGATATAGTTCTCAATGGAAGATTTTAAATGCTGCCGATTTTGGAAGTTATCAATCACGAGAAAGGCTTTTTATTATTTTTTCTAAACACGGTTTATCTGCGTATTGGCCAGAGCAAACTCATTCAAAGGATGGTTCTAAAGAAGATTTATTCGGTTACGAAAAATGGAGACCTGTAAAAGATATTTTGGATTTAGAGGATAAAGGGAAATCAATCTTTGAAAGAAAAAAACCTCTTGCTGAAAACACACTAAAAAGGATTTATGCAGGATTAGAAAAGTTTGTTGCTAAAGGTGAAAATGTATTTACAAAAACATATAATTCTGGAAGTGATAAAAACAGAGTAAAATCCATCGATTCTGTAATTAACACAGTAACAACTGCTAATACTCATGGATTGGTTTTTGTTTCCAACTATAAGAGCGGACATCCACAAAGCAAAAATCATAGTATAGATTCACCTATTGGAACAGTAAGTACAATTCCAACTCAAGCAGTTGTCAGCTTACAAACTTACTACGGAAATGGAGGTGTTCATTCAGTTGAGAATCCAGCCCCTACTGTAACCACAAAAGACAGAATTGGTAAGGTTGAAGTACAGTTCTTAGATCAACAGTTTTCATCAAGCAAACCGATAGGTTTAGACCGTCCATGCAACGCGCTTACGACAGTTCCTAAATTCAGCTTAGTTAACGCAACTCAATTCTTATTCAACCCTCAATATTCAGATAAAGGAAGAAGCTTAGAAAGGCCATGCTTTACACTCATTGCTAGAATGGATAAAATGCCCCCAAGCATCATATCAGTAACAGAAGGAGCTGTTCAAATCATAGTTGAAGAAACCGATTCTCCCACAATGATTAAAAT